>CAZECH010000058.1:0-10909 GCA_964510675.1 uncultured Ignavibacteriaceae bacterium | reverse complement strand
CGCGATATTCTGTATATCGACTGTTTCACTTGAGTTTGAGGAATTGTCTAGTTGAACTGTAACTTGAGGAATTCTGTATCGAACAGCTTCCTCAATATTATTCATAGTCTGAGCGTTTACAGATAAACACACTCCAACTAGAATAATCGCGGGGAATAGAGCTTTAAGCATAGCACTCCCTTCATAAATATAACATAGCATAGAAATAGACACATTTCCCTTACAATAGCATGTGATACAGGACAATATCTATACCACCACTTAATTTTTTCTATTTTTAAGAGTTTGGGCGTTAAAGTACTTACTTCGGTATATTTTACCTAAACTAGAGAAGTAATATTCGCAGTATTGTAAAATAATTTTACAATGATAATATGATTTACTATTGAAGTAATTTATCTAGCTTTGGTCTGGAGATTCCAAGAACTCTGGCAGATTTGGTTTTATTTCCCTTCATCTTTCTTAATACTTCCTTAGCATAAAGCTTTGATAGTTTCAATAAATCCGTATTTTCATAACTCAAATCAAGACGGACTAAGTTGGGATGGTGAATAATGTGTTCTTCCTTTTCTAAAAGATTTAATGGCAAATTTTTTAATAGAATTGTGAAGTCATCGAGTTTTAATACATTATCATCACTTAGCAATACAGCTCTCTCAACTGCATTTTTTAACTCTCTAACATTTCCAGGCCATGTATAACCCAACAAAAACTCCTTTAATCCATTTTCAAAAGTATTTACATTCTTATCGAATAATCCATTAAACTCTTGAATAAATTTTTCTGCTAGAAGAATAATATCATACCCTCTATCTCTTAATGGCGGCAAAACAATGGATACAACATTTAATCTATGATATAAATCTTTTCTGAAAAGGTCTTTCTCAACCATTTCACTTAAATTTCTATTGGTGGCAGAGATTATCCTTGTATTTACAGAAATATCTTCAACACTACCAAGTCTTCGGATTACTTTTTTCTCAATAACACGAAGTAGCTTTACTTGGAGATTAAAACTTAAATCACCTACTTCATCTAAAAACAGTGTTCCACCTTCAGCAAGCTCAAACAAACCAAGCTTCTTATAAAGAGCATTTGTAAAGGCTCCTTTTTCATGTCCAAATAATTCAGATTCAAGTAAATCCTCAGGTATTGCCGAACATATGATTTCAACAAATGGAGCATTTTCTGCCTGGCTGTTTTTATGAATTGCTTTCGCAAGTAAACCTTTTCCAGTTCCGGTTTCACCAAGAAGTAATACGCTGACATTACTGTTTCCAGAAACTCTTTTTGCTATTTCAATTGTAGAAGAAAATTCATCAGATGTTCCTATAATGGCATCAAAATCATATGCTTTTGAACTTTCCCCGCTATTGATTGGTGAAGAAAGATAAGAATTATTAATTATTATTTCGTGAAGGTAAGAATTAAACTTTGGTATTTCATGAGGGAAAAGAAAAATATCTGCAAATCCTAATTTTACTAATGAACTGACTAAAAGAGCTGAATCATTTTTTGTAACTATAATGAATTTATTTGGAGATGAGTTTTTAATTGTAAGAATATTATTCAGTATATTTGAATTAATACTGCTTAAAAGAAGAATGATTATATCATCGGGTTCAATTTCAACATTTCGTGGTGTCTGGCATATAATTGAAGTTCCATTAATATCTAATTGTCTTACAAGTGATGTTACGGATGTAATATCTGTCCTGTCGGAATAAACTTTTATTTTAATCCCAGTGTTATCCATACTAAAATTTATTCTCCATGATTTCTATCTTTCTTAAGATAGAACTTCTTTCCGGTTTCGATAAATAACTTATTCTCATATTTTCATCTTGAATATTTTGTGCAATAAAATTAATAACTTCTTTCGAATATTTTAAATAATCTCCTGCTTTACTCAGATTCCCTCTATCAAAATAATGTTCACCTAGAAAGTATAATACCTTCCAGGTTAATTCAGTAATTTGTTCATTACTAATTAAACTATGTGCTTCTTCTAAAGACTTGATTGGTAACGGTAAATTGAAATTTTTGTTACTCAGTGAAGCAAGCAGACTTTCCAAATACTTTTTTTCTGCTTTATATAAAAAATTTTCATTACAGATATTTTCAAATTTATTATCATTCAACATATAGTATGCAGTTTCATACATTCCATTTTTTATTAAATTTTCACATAAAATCAAATAACCTTCAGCAAAAAATCCTCCTTCATTCTGCTCTTTAAAGGGATCTGTTCCTTCTTTAATGATATCTGAATTAATTTCTGCTTTTCTTTCATGAAAAGAACTAATAAGCTCTAAGAATTTATAATTATTGCTTAATCTGTCTGGCAAAAGATTTCTTTCTATTGAAGATTTAAAGTCATTCATCAACAGCTTCAATTGCTCACTATCACCAAGTAAATAAAAAAATTTAGCTAACATAAAAAGAACTTCAGCTTCTTCTTCAACATTTAATAACTGTTTGAAAATGCCTTTAGCATTAGTTAGAGATTCAAATGCGCGTTGATATTCGCAGCTTGAAAGATATGCTTCTCCTAAATTTGTTAAAACAAGTCCTTGCCCGTTCCTGTTTCCAAGACTCATAAAAATATTATACGCTCTTGTGTATTGGTCTATTGCTTTCTCAAAGTATGCCTTATTGTAGTAGAAAATTCCAAAACTTAACAGAAGTCTTGCTTCATGACCTAAATTGCCAATTGATATATTGATTCGGAGAGAATTGTTCCAGTGTTTTTCTGCATTTATATAATCCCCTTTTCTGTTATAAGTATTCCCAATATTACCTTCCATTTTTGCTACGTCTAATATTAAGTTAACTGATTCGTACATCTCCAAAGCCTTTTGAAAATTATCTAATGCACAATCAAAGTTACTATCAAGGTAAGTATCAATTAAACCTAATAAATTATAGCATTTTGCCTTATCTTCCGGAGAAGAATTCATATTATTAATAATTTCATAACAGATTTTTTTTGCAATATCATATTTATTCAAATCAAATTCTGCATAGGCAATCTCCACCATCAATTGTTGTTTTCTTTTTTCATCTTTAATTTTTATTACAAGGTCATTAAGGAGATTTTTCCCTTCTTCAACCTCACCAAGTTCTATTAAACAACTTCCTTTTAAGATCAATAGATCATTTTCAAGTTTTTCATCATTTACTTTTTTTAATAAATCTTCGATAATTCTTAGTGCTGATTTTGTATCATTTAGTTTATATAATGTTAGTGATAATTTATAATTTAACTCAGTTATATAATTTTCAGGTAATGGAAGTTTTAACAGGTGGTTAAGAATATTCCTCTTATAAGAATATGCAAATAATCTGTCTGCTTCACTTACTTCTTCAGAAAGAATATTATAGGTCGCAATAAAATCTTTGCCAAGCTCATATTGTTTTGCTAATTCCGGTCTGTTGAAAGATTTAAATTTTTCCGAAAGGACCCTGGCAGTCTTTAAATGATATCCTTGCTTTTCCTTAATTATCGAATAAACATATTTTTTTAGACTATCAGAAGTAAATGTATTTGCATTGACAACTTTGGATTCCTGCAGAATATTTTTTTCTTCCAGATTTTTAATCATTTTATTAATCTCTTCGGAAGGCAAATCATTTAAAACAGAAATTACTTTTATATCCGGTGTATTTTCAAAAGAAGAAATAAACTGGATTAATTTAATTTCATCATCGGTTAATAAGGAAAGTCTTAACCTGAATATTTCTTCTTGAGAACCTTCAAGGAGTTTTTCAGTTTTTTCATCAACAACAATTTCAGGTCCATCATGAGTAAACCTGATAATATTCAACAGGATTAAATCCCGCATAAAACTAACTATACTGCCCGGTAATAAATCTGCATATTTAACGATCAGTTTTTTCAACTGATCTTTTGGAAAGAATGATGCAAAAGCTTCATTAAGATATTCATTAAGTCCTTCATCAGTAAAAGGAGTAAGATTAATTTCAACAATTTTATTTAATATCTCATTTGCACTACTGTTATGATCTGATCTTTCCGTGAGAATTATTTTAATTCCGTTAACCTGGAGAATCGGAAGAATCTCGCTACAAACATCAAGTACAAAATCATCAAGAAGATTAAAGTCATCAATTACCAGAATAAATTCTGTTCCAATAGATATTTTTGTTATTACTGATTTTAAACCTGTAACCAGGTTATCAATATTATCGGTTAGAATTGATTCGGCTTGTTCAATTATGTCCTTACTTAAAAATGAATGAACATACTCAGAGGATATTACACTCTTCAATAAGTAGTGCACAAATCCTAATCCGCTTTTCCCTGTATTACTTAGAACGATAATTCTTTCTTGTGCCGAATATATTTTGTAGATAAGTGATGTCTTACCAGAACCTTCAACACCTGAGATAAGAAGTACTTCCCGGCTTTCTTTATCAATTAAAAATTTATTTATTTGAGTTGTTGCGTCTTCCCTATCTACAAATACATTTGCAGGAATAAAATCTTTTATAATATTTTCATCAAGATTTAAATCCAAATCTCTCAATACCTGCAAAGAATTATTATATCTGTTAAGCGGGTTTTTTGCTAAAAATTTTTTAATTATTCTAATTAATTGAAGTGAAAAATTACTTTCCGGGAACTCAAATTCTCTTTCTATTTGTTCTTTATAAATATCAAGCTGTGATTTAGAATTAAATGGAAATTTTCCATAAATAATTCTGTATAGCATAATCCCAAACGAGTAAAGATCAACCTGATGATTATGATTTTCGTTTTTAAGTATTTCCGGGGCAATATATTCTGTGGTTCCCCGCCTTAAATTTCGTTCCGGAGATGAAGAATGATGAGCAAAACCCATATCAATTAATTTAATAACTGGGTCACCACCAGGTTCTGCAACAAGAATATTCTCAGGCTTTAAATCATAATAAACATAGTTGGATTGATGTATATAATAAAGTACCGAACAAATCTGGCTTAAAATTATTTTAAGATTTTTTTCATCATTAAGTTTTTCATATTCAAGAAGTTCTGATCCTGGAAAGTAATCAAGAGTAATAAACCTGCTTCCCTTTTTAATATCCCATTGAACTTCATCTTCAACAACAATTCCTTCTTCATGAGATGTTATTATGTTCGGATGATTAAGTTTTTGCAGAGTGAAGAACTCATCCCGGAATGTTTTAATTTCGTGAATATCTTTTGTTACCGGTAAAACTTTTATAGCAAATTCTTTCTCAGGATTATCTGCATCTGAACAAAGAAAAACTTTGCTTCTTCCTTCGCCCAATTTCTTTTTTATTATGAATCTGTAATTAATCATTTTTAAGAAGCGGGTTTAGTTTGCGATTTAAAGATATTCCAAAGCTGTTTGCAGATAAAAGAGTAAATATCAATGTAAGACCCGGCAATAAAATCATCCACCATGCCAAAGATAAATATTCTTGTCCTGATTGAATCATTGAGCCCCAGGAAGGATAATTTTCTCCGAGACCCATACCTAAATAACTTAAAGCAGATTCTGCAATAATCACATTACCGAATTGAAATATTATATTGATAACAACAGGTACAATTATAACCGGTAAAACTTCATTAAATAATAATTGTCTTTTTGATAAGCCTAAAAGTTTTGATGAAAGAAAATAATTCTTATTCTTTATTGTCAGTACTTCTGTTTTAACAACTTTAAATAAGCTCATCCATCCTGAAAATCCCAGAACAGCAATTACAGCCAGCAATGAATTGCCAAACAATGCAAGTATTAATACAACTAGAAAAATCATTGGAAAGGAAAGAAACATATCTGTAATCCTGCTGAAGATTGTATCAAATATTCCGCCTAAATATCCAGCAAGAAATCCAAAAACCAATCCAATAAGAAGCGCTACTATCACAGAACCAATTCCAACAAACAAAGATATCCTGGCCCCAAAAATGAGCCTTGTAAAAATATCTCTCCCGAATTGATCACTGCCAAGTAGAAATATTTGTGTTGTTACAAAAGGAATTTCATTTTCCAAAACCAGATTTGTTTTTTCAGTTTCTTTAGGAATATCATTTTGATAGTAAATTATTTCCTTCCCATCAGAAATACTATCTATGTATTCAATACTTTGATCAAATGATTTTTTTACTACTTTATTTTTCACTAATATAAATTTTTCAAGAGATGAGTTTATTTCATTTTTCTCTCTTGTTTTAAAATGCAGAACTTTAACTGAACTTAAAGGTGAAAGAAGTTTCGTCATTCCGATGTTTTTATAAAAATCAGGGTTCCTGTTTGAGATAATCGGAGCAAATAAAAAACAAGAGATTAAAAAGACAATAAATATAGAAGCAGGTGAGATTGCTGAATAAAGAAGATTAATTTTCTTCCTGAGAATGAAAACGGGAAATGGTAAAAGTATAAACAATATCCCAGAGATTAAATTATCAAGAACATCAAAATTAATTTGATTAAAAGCATCTCCTGAATTATTTATAAATAATATTATCCATCTGAAAATCATTTCATAAATATCAATCAATAATTCCCATCTAACTAAAAGAATTACAAACCAGGTAAGAAAAAGTAAATGCAATATTTTAAAGGATAATTTCATTTATCTTAAACTTCCCTCTATTAATCTTTTATCCAATGATGCTTTAACAATATCAGCAGTAAGGTTTGTTAAGATTACTAATGTTCCGGCAACAAGTGTACAGCCGATTACAAGTGGATAATCTCTTGTAAGAATTGCATTAATGGTTAATCGCCCCATACCGGGAAGTCCGAATACAACTTCAATAATAAGAGTTCCCCCCAGCAATATTCCGAGTTCTATTCCGGCAATTGTTATTAAAGGATTAATTGCATTCGGAATTACATGCTTTAAAAGAATATCTCTTTCAGAAAAACCGTTTGCCTTAAGATTTAAAATAAACAACCTATTGTAAACATCTTCTAGATTATCTCTAAGATATTTATAAAAAATTGCTATCTCTATTAATGAAAGCGTAACAATAGGAAGTATGAGATGCTTCAGATAATCCAGAATCTTTCCAAAGAAATTATAATCATCAAAATTAAAAGACTTAAGACCGGAAGATGGAAGGAGGTTGAATAGTTCAGAAAAAATAAAAACCAGGAAAACTCCTGTTACAAAAACAGGAGTTGCATAAATAAATAATGTTATCCACGATAATGTTTTATCTAAGAATCCACTTATTTTTTTAACTGATTTAATTGCGAGCCAGAAGCTGATTATCAGCTGTAAAACAAAACTAACTGAAATAAATAAAACTGTAAATGGAAGATATTCAGAAATAACTGAGAATACGTCTCTCCTGAAGTTATATGAAACACCAAGATCACCTTGGAATGCGCTTGTTAAAAAACCAATGTATTGTAAATGTAAAGGTTCATCAAGGTTCAATGATTCCTTTACTTGCTTTGCAAGTTCAGGGCTTAAAGTTGGAGAGATGAATTTCTGTGAAGGATCACCGGGAGAAATTCTTACAAGAAAAAAAACGAAAGTAATAATTAAAAAAAGTATGACTACCGAGCTGATGATTCTTTTTACGAAAAGCTTTGCAGTTATATTTTTCATTTAATCAATGTTCTCTTACATTCCAGTTCCAGCAATGATGAACAACTCCAAACGGGTTTATATTTATATTTTCTAATCTGCTGTTATATACTACAACATTATCAACCCAATACAAAAAAGTTACAGGCTCATCTTCATAAATTCTTTTCTGAAATTGTTTATAAAGATCATTTAACTTCTGCGGATTCGTTTCATTAGATATTTCATCAAGTATTCTGTCCGCTTCCGCATTTTGATACCCAACAAAATTATTTGGAGCTTTTTCAAAATCGGAATACCATGAAATTTTTAATTCAATCGGAATCGGAACATACCATCCCATCATCCAAGCATCAATATTCTTTTCATACATATTATCAATCAGCACACCAAGCTCAACAGATTCAATCGTTACATCTATTCCAATCTGCATAAGATTATTTTTAATTATTGTAGCAGCATAACTTCTTCTTGGATTTCCTGAGGGAATAAATAATTTAAACCTGAATTCGAGATTTCCCTTTTCAAGTATTCCATCATTATCAGAATCCTTCCAACCTTCGAATTCGAGCAACTCTTTTGATTTTCCCGGATTATATTCATAAGGAGTTAAAGAATCAATTGCTTCTTTAAAAATGGAGGATACAGGACCCACTGCTTGCTGACCATATCCCAAAAGATATTCATCAAGAATCTCTTTCCTGTTTATAGCATAAGTTAAAGCTTTCCTTACGGCAGAACTTCCTAAAATTTTATGCGGCTTGATTTTTCCTGTTGATCTGAATACTTCATGATCAATATTACTCCAGCCGATATAATCATATTCTCTTCCCTTCTGAGGTACAATCCTTAGATGATCATTTTTCATTAGTTCATTTATATCTTCTGTTTTTATCAATTCAACTAAATCAATCTCACCTTTCTTTAACTGAGTCAATCTTGAATTGTAATCGGGAACGATTCTAAAAATTATCTCATCAATTACTTTCGGATTATTCAGAAACGATTTCCTGTTAGCTTTTAGTTTTATAGATTGATTTTTATCCCAGTTGTTTAGAACAAATGGCCCACTTGAAACCGGTTTAAAATTCTCTTCTGAAGTCGCAATGTTCTTTCTTTCTATCTTTTCAAAAATATGTTTGGGAATAAGAGGGAATACAGTTTCAGAAAGAGTAGGAGTGGAGTTTGGAAGAAAATTTATTTTTATTTTAAATGAATCTGTAACTTCAAATGTTTTTTTAATATCAATATGATTTGATTCATCAGTGTAAAAATCGTTAAAAGTTCCATATAGTCTGCTTTGGACATCAGGATCTGAATAAACATCATATGAAAAAACAACATCGCCACTATAAAACTTTTTCCCATCAGACCAGTAAACATCATTTCTCAAATTAAAAGTGATTGATGATGAATCATCACTCCATTCCCAGCTTTTGGCAAGCATTGGTTCCGGTTTGATGCTTCCCTTTTCATCATCCCAGGTAAAATTAGCAAGACTTAAGTATAGCAGTTCGGAAATGGATCCTTCATCAACACTAAAAGCGAAAAGTGGATTGAACGATGATATGTCTGAAGATAAGCCAATTACGATTCTTTCTGAACCGACAGGAGATTCCTTTTCACAACTCCATGCAAAAAGTAGTAACCCAAGAATAATTAAGTAAAACTTCTTAATTATCACTGACAAAATGTTGTGATTATTTTTTAATAATTTTGACAGCAATTTATTATTTTGTTTCTTAAATACAAAAAGTAAAATCTGATGCTAAATGTTCTTCTGAATAAAGTAAGTGTAACAAAAGAAAATAAGGAAAGGATAGTTCTTAAAGATATTGCCTTTGAACTTGATGGCGGGAAAATTTATACAATCCTTGGGAAGAATGGAACAGGCAAAAGCACTTTACTAAAATCACTCTCAGGTCTTCTTGATAACAGGTTCTATTCAGTCAATGGAAAAGTTTTTTATAATGATAAAGATATTTTATCGCTTAAATTAGAAGAATTACAAAAAATCAGGAGAAGTGACATTAAATATGTTTTCCAGGATGCTGTAAACAGCTTCGATCATCTGAAAACCTTTAACTATTACTTTAAATCTCCTCTCTCCTTAATATGGAAAGGAGCTGAGGGTGAGGTTAAAAATGAAGTTGACGGGCTTCTTGAATTTTTTCTTCTTCCAGATTCAAAAAAGCTTTTTAAAATGTATCCATATGAAGTAAGCGGAGGAATGGCACAAAGGATTAGCTTTGTTTTAACTCTGCTCGCAAAACCAAAAATCATTTTCCTTGATGAACCAACTTCCGGGATAGATGCACCCATAGTCAATCTTCTTTTAATTAAATTAAAAGAATTTGTAAGTAATGGAAATCTTGCATTGATGGTGACACAGGATCTTGAATTAGCTAAGAATGCCAGCAATAAAATTGCTCTTCTTTCTGATGGTACTTTATCTATGTTCAGTACACCGAAAGAATTTTTCTATTTAAATCCAATTAATGCTGAAGTATGAACTTAATTCTAAAAGCAGAGAATATCTCATATTCAGTTTTTCAGAAAAAAGAAGAGAAGGTAATTCTTAAAAATATTTCTTTTAAGCTGGAAAGAAATTCTGTTCTTGGAATTTCAGGTGAATCGGGAAGCGGTAAAACCACACTTGCAAAAATTCTATCGGGAATTTTAACTCAAACTTCGGGAAAAATTAATTATTTCTTCTCAAGAGAAAACAAAAAGATTTCTCCTGTTCAGATTCTCTTTCAGAACACTGGTGAAATAATTAATCCTTTAAGAGAAGTCGGCGAAATGCTGAATGAATCTTTAAAGATTGGGAATAAAAATAATAGCTCGGCAATATTACTTGATAATATTCTCGATGCGGTTAAACTTCCTAAGCATCTTCTGGAAAGGAAAGGTTATGAACTTAGCGGAGGTGAACAGCAAAGAGCAGCACTCGCAAGAATACTTGCTGTTGAACCAGAACTTTTAATTTTAGATGAGCCATTCTCCGCACAAGATTATGAATCGCAGGAAAATTTTTTAAATCTGTTTCTTGAGCTGAAAAAAAGTCTTAACATTACAATGATTTGCGTTGCACACAATCTCCGTTTGTTAAGAAAACTAGCTGATGAAGTTATGATTATGTATAATGGAGAAATTGCAGAGAAGAATAAATCGGAAGAGTTGTTTGCAAATCCCCAACATCAATACACAAGGTTTTTATTGAAGGCTGAGAAATATGATTTGAAGTATGAGGAGTTCTCCTCAAGGGAAAAAATAATATAAAAAAGAAAAGTGAGATTCATTTTGAGGTAAATCTCACTTCAAACCTTAC
>CAZECH010000057.1:922-10921 GCA_964510675.1 uncultured Ignavibacteriaceae bacterium | reverse complement strand
GAAAACCTTGATAAAATTTTACCTGGCAGCGGAGATATTTCCAAAAGAGTAAATAATTTTAAAAATCAATTCGTTATTCCTAAAGAAAAACTCGACGCAGTTTTTAATGCTGCAATAAAAGAATGCAGAAGTAGGACTCTTCAGCATATTAAGCTTCCTGAAAAAGAGAATTTTACAGTTGAATATGTTACCAATAAACCGTGGGGCGGCTATAACTGGTACAAAGGAAATAATTTTAGCGTAATACAGGTTAATACAGATTTGCCAATATTTATTGATCGTGCAGTTGATCTTGCTGCGCATGAAGGATATCCCGGGCATCATGTTTACAATGTTTTACTTGAAAAACTTTACAGGGAAAACGGCTGGGTTGAGTTTTGTGTTTACCCGTTGTTCAGCCCTCAGTCTTTAATTGCAGAAGGAAGTGCAAACTACGGAATTGAAGTTGTATTCCCGGGTGATGAAAGAATTAGGTTTGAAAAAGAAGTTTTATTTCCTCTTGCAGGATTAAATCCCGATAAAGCTGATGAATATTATAATATGCTTTCTCTTCTTACAGGACTTGAGTTTGCAGGGAATGATGCAGCAAGAAATTATCTTGATGGTAAATGGAATAAGGAAGAAACAAAGAGCTGGCTTGTCAAATATTCTCTCATGACTTCTGAAAAAGCAGAAAAGAATATTCAGTTCGTTGAGAAATACAGGAGTTATGTTATTAACTATAACCTTGGAAAAGATATAGTTAAAAATTATGTTGTGAAAAATGGTGGAACCGAAAGTAATCCTGAAAAGCGATGGGAAATATTTCAAAAGATTTTATCAACACCCCAAACCCCATCAGGGTTGAAATGATTTTGGGAATGGTATCTTCTATAAAATAATTAATTACTTAACAAGCAACATTTTCTTTGTCTGAATAAAGTTTCCAGCTTGTATTGTATAAAGATATGTTCCGCTGGATAAATTACCGGCTTCAAAATTAATTGAATGAGTTCCCGACGGCATTTCTTTGTTTACCAAAGTTTTAACTTCTGTTCCAAGAATATCATATATTTTTAATACTACAAGAGTATTTTCACTTAATGAATATTTTATTACTGTGGAAGGATTGAATGGATTAGGATAATTCTGTGACAGGCTATATTCTATGGGTATCGAATTAATATTAACCATTACCTCGTTGGAGAACGCATAGGAACCATCAAAATCAATTTGTCTTAATCTATATAAAATATTCCCCTTGAAAGATAGATTTTTCAGATCATCATTAAAAAAGTATTTGACAGGTTTTGTAATAGTTCCATTACCTTTAACAAAACCAACCGATTCCCATTCACCCGATATTTTTCTTTCTATTTCAAATCCCCTATTATTAATTTCAGTCACAGTTGTCCAGTTTAATTCAACTTTACTATTATTTGAGTTAGCCTCAAAGCCTGATAATTCAACCGGTAATGGGTCTGATGTAGAATTATTAATAAGTTTTAGAACCACATCATCCCCGACTGACCAGCCGCCCCGATTAAATTGCATATCTATAGAACGTAAACTAGCAAGAGTCCCGCTTCCCTGTAATTCCCAATTCTCACCACCATTGGTAGTTCTAAACATAGCTCCTTCATCACCTACTGCCCACCCTGAATCCTGGCTAATAAAAGTTATTGAATAAATAACTCTATTATATCCATTATGTATCAAAGACCATTGATTACCACCAGTATATGTTTTCAAAACAACACCACCGTCAACATCAAGTCCGGCGCCGGAAGACCACCCGGTATTCTCATCAGTGAAATATAACGAGGTTAGCACACCATATTCAGTACTATTCAACTGTTGATAATCCCAGGTTAAGCCAGCATCGGTTGTTTTTAAAATTACACCTGCATGCCCGGCAATCCATCCTATATCTTTATTTATAAAAAACATTGCCCTTAAAACATGTTCGGTTGGCTGCGTCATTATCCATGATTCCCCGCCATCTGTTGTTTTAAGAAAATATCTGTCACTTATCATGTAACCATTTTTTTCATCATGAAAGAAAATTTTTAGCAAATGGAAATTAAAAGTATTGTTTTGTCGAATCCAATTATCTCCCCCATTTGTTGTTTTGTAAATGTTCCCATAAAAACCTACAGTCCATCCTATACTATCGTTCAAAAAGAAAACGTCGAACAAGCCAATACCGTTTAATGACCCTACCCATGTTTCTCCACCATCTGTAGTTTTGCTTAATCCGTTGTATCCGGCAACTAAGCAGGTATGAGAGTCCATACTAAAAACGCTTGTGAAAATTGAATTATAATCACCACTTTGTTTTATTTCCCAATAAAGCTCTCCAAAAATTTTAAAAGAACCACTTGTGTCTGCAACATCAGGATTATTATAATCACTTATTCTTATTAAGCATGAATCTGAAGGTGAGTTAGGAACTACAAAAAGATAATTCTCAAAACCATAATAAACAGAAGCTAACTGCTGCCAGGTAGCACCATTATCAGTTGATAATTCAAGAAGTACAGCATCCACATTTTCACTTATCCATTCTATTTTTGCTTTAGTCCCAACCTTTAAATTGTCATTCGCCAAAGGGGAAATAATCGTTAGTGAAGTATCGCTGCCGGAGTCTTTATAGGATCGGTTACTGGTTTGTTGAATTTCTTTCACAATTTTAGATAAGACTAATTTTCCTAGGCTGTTAAATTCAACATTAAATACTATTTCGCGTTTGTCATTTTTTAATTGAGAGCCATCATGATTTATTACATTGCTACTTGAAGATGCTAAAAGTGAAATGTTACAGTTATTATCAATGTCCATTGATAATATTTCTTCATCACCGCTACCGCCAATATTTTTAGCCCAGGTTATTTTTCCAAAAGAATCGTACTTCGCTAAAAATATATCGCTGCCACCAGAATTTTTAAGACTATATTTACCAAAACTTAGAGTTTTACTTTTAAAACTGCCGGCTAAATAACTATTACCCCAAATATCGGTTTTAATTTTGTTACCAGAATAATCTTCCTGAGCAAAAGCAGTTATAAAAAGAGGAAACAATATGAATGTAACTGTAAGAAAATTTATTTTAATGTCCCCAATACCTTTTCGAATCATCATATAATCCTATAAATAAACATTGATCTTGTCTTTGCCAAATATCAGTCCAAACTTTATATATCTTTGTTAGGGACATAATCTTCTTAAACCGAAAAATTTTCTACAATTACAAACATTTAGTTTTTTAAATAGTGTAGTAAAATGAGCCGTTGTCCTAAATTAAAGTATCAATAAAAATCATTTTGGAGTTATCTATAACTTTCTTTTAGTTTGGTTTTAATGTATGAAAATCTCTCTTCATTGATTATGATTTCGTTAAAACCTTCTCTTAGTTTTTCTTTTGATATAATATTAAAATCTTTTTCTAAAGGAAGAGTGCACATCCCACCCAAATCAACAGCCGCCGGACTCCATAAAATATTATTGTCTCCCCCGTAATAGTAAAAAGAAGGGCGATGCTTTGCTCTTAAGAATATTAAAACTCTCCATCCATATTTTATTTCACTTTCCGGTTTTGCAGGCTCGTAAGAGGAGATAATATTCATCATCGGTTCTTTATGTTCATCAGAAACTTTGGAGTAAAAATTATAAAAAATATTAAATGTCTTTTCTGCCAAAGACCTTTCCGGAGTTTCAATTGAAATAAATTTTCTTAATCCATCATCAATCCCTGCTATAATAATAGAATCATTATCAACGAGGATTTCTCCGTATTCATTTTTAAGTGAATGAAATTCATTATCTATTGGCATATAATATTTACAACCAGCCTGAAAGTGAAGATGATCAGGTGCTGAAGCTCCACATGCAGGTCCATTATAAATTATTACATCTTGCGAAAAATCTTTACTTAGCGAAAGCATGTAGGCAAAGCATTCTTTTATTGATTGGGGGAAGTGATCTTTATGTGGAATTGTAAAGTGTTCCGGGAAAATAGGAAATGGGTTTACAAGAATTAAAAAATCTTCTTTATATAAAACTACTTTCTGGTCTTCATAAAGATTTGATGAACAGAGAAAACATTTCCTTTCTTTAATTGATTTTGAGTCAACATTTGCCGAACTCGAATGAAATCTGCCGGGATTATGTTGTGCTCTGATTTCAAATCCATCAAAGAAGAATGATTTTATTTCAACATTGCTGATTGAATTATAGTTATTTGATAAATCTATCCAGCTTTTTTTTTGTTCTTCAAGAAGTAATCTTGCAGCACCCGAATAATCTTTTGCAGAAATGAAATTATCTAAGGCAGGATGTTTAAATAAAATATTTTTCACTAATTAATAAATTTTCTTAAGCCGGGTATTTTTAAAATAATGAAGTAATATTTCATCAAACTGGTAGCCACTCAATGACATTACTGCTGCACCAATCTGGCAAAGCCCAACACCGTGTCCCCAACCCGCTCCATAAATTATAAACTTTTGAGGCACACCATTTTTTTCTTCTTTTTTATCAATTATAATTGCACTACTGTAAAGATGAGTTTCAGAAAGTACTTTTCTGATTTCAAGTTCTTTACCGATTGTAAAAGAACTTTTAGAACCAACTATTTTCAATTTGATTAATCTTGCAGAATCGCCCCTTTCAACTGGAACCAAATCTAAAATTTCACCCAAATCAATTCCTGTTTTAGAGTTAATAATTTTTGTAAGCTGCTCTTGTGAAAATTCAACTTTCCACCTGAAAAAGTCTTTCGTCTCACGGTCGTAATCCTGTAAAACCTGGTTCAGTATTTTTATATCGGATGTATTACAGAAAGCTGAAGGACTTCCTATAATCCACTTTCTTGCATTTAACTCGGAAGAGAAATCAGTATTGTAGTTCTCAGGATCAAATTTATAATCTACTATTGAAGAAAGATATTCATGTTTTACGGGTTCCCACACATTCTCGAAAGATTCGGAAATACCTCCGCAGCATTTTGAATAACGTGCGTCGCAAATTTTATTATCATGAAAAAGAACAATTCCTCTTGTCTGCTGAACAGCACTTCGTGAATTCTCAGTGACTATTTTTGAAATTCCCTGGTACCTTTGGCAGTGGTCATCTGCACAAACATCAAAGAGTGTGTGGTCTTCCCTGTCGTTCCATTTTATTATTTCATTATCTTTCTGAAAGAATGATTTATAATTTTCCACCTCATTCTTTAAAGATTTTGCTCTTTCCATTTGTGCAAGCAGCCAGCTTCTAGATACAATAGCATGTGCTTTTAAAAGCTGCAATGAACTTTTCGAACTCATTTCTGAAGAAATAACACTCGTAAGATATTGCCCGATGGGGAGAATATTTATAATCCAGATTATATCCTTTTCTTTAAGGAGTTTTAATGAACCGGTGAATCTTTGCTTCTCTTTTCTTTCCCAATGAAATTTCTTTCCAATAGGCACATCCCTGATAAGGAAAGAATCTGCCAATGGATCACCGGGTTCAAATATTATTTCATTTGTTACTACAATTTTATCCTTTATACCTTTGCAGGTAATCCTGTCTTCGCTGGCTTCTACAGAAAATCTTCCGCTGAACGGTTGTTTGAAACCCTCAACGATAAAATCACCGTATAACTCAAAGTTTACTTCTTTTTCGGAAAGAATACCAACACTTATAAGAGGTTCTTTAATAAACATTTATCTTAAACTTTAAGAAGATTTTTTTTCAAAAAATAATATACTCATTAGCATTATTAATTTACATGGGCATTTTTAATCTTCTTTTTGGGATATTTATAGGAAACTCTTTAATTTACCTGTTAACTTAAGGCATTCCTTTTATGCAAAAAGAAAATTCTAAAATAGTAAACATAATTGGTTTTCCGATGGATCTTGGTGCCGACAGAAGAGGTGTTGATATGGGTCCATCAGCTCTAAGGATTGCCGGACTTAAAGAAAAGCTTGAAAATTTGGGGTACAAAATTATTGACAGTGGTGATATTTCTGTACAGATAAAAGAAAAACAAAAAATATCCAATCCTAAGCTTAAATATCTTAGTGAAATTTTAAAAACGTCAAGAAAACTTGCAGATAAAGTTGAAAGAGTTCTTGCCAAAGGACAATTCCCTCTTTGCCTTGGCGGCGATCATTCAATGGCAATTGGCTCTATAGCTGGTATTACTTCTTACTGCAGAAAGCATAAACTAAAACTTGGTGTCATCTGGGTCGATGCGCACTCTGATATGAATACTGACGAAACATCTCCAAGTGGAAATATCCATGGAATGCCTCTCGCTGTTTCACTTGGATTAGGAAACGAAAAACTCGTAAACTTGCTGGGTTTTTCCCCTAAACTAAAAGCTGAAAACTGCGCTTTAATTGGAATAAGATGCGTCGATGGATTGGAAAAATTAAATATTAAAAAACTGAATCTCCCGGTGTATACAATGACAGATATAGATAAGCTTGGTATACATAGAATTATTGTTAAAGTCTTAAGGCAATTCAAGGAAAAAGTAGATCATATTCATGTGAGCTTTGATCTTGACAGCGTTGATCCGACAATTGTTCCGGGAGTTGGGACACCCGTACCGGGCGGATTAAGCTACAGGGAAGCTCATCTTTTAATGGAATCAATTGCCGAATGCGGGTGTATGTCTTCGCTTGAAGTTACAGAAGTAAATCCCATTCTCGATAATAAAAATAACAGTGCAATTTTTGCAACGGATTTAATTGCTTCAAGTATGGGGCAAAGGATTCTCTAACTAAAAATAGATTCCCAAATTTGTGAATAATAATAAGCCAATCCTCATTTACCTGTTAACTTTTCTTGTTCTCTCAATAATTTTAAGATTATTCGGTATTATTAATATTGAAAGCACTGAGCTTGTTGGCTATGCTTTAATTTTTTATGGAATAAGCCTTGTCTATACTTCTTTTGGACAAAACCGGGCTGGAGTTTTGTTTACGGGCTCTTTGTTGTTTCTTGTTGGTTTTCTGCTTTATCTCTTAAATAACTTTAATTTTGCAAATAAAAAGGATATAATTTTCCCGTCTGTACTTTTTATTCTGGGTATTAATTTTCTTATGCTTTTCTTTGATGATCCGGCTAAGAAAAATTTTCTTGCAATCTCTGCTGCTTTAGTTCTTTCAGCAATTATTGTAACTATTGTTCTCGGATCAATAACTTTTCAATCTTTTCTTTCAACAATATCTGATATAGCCGTAAAGTACTGGCCGGTTTTATTAGTTTCAGTTTTATTATTGATTATAATTCACAGGGACGGTAAGAAGAATTTATAGCGAATTGACTTTACCCTTCAGGTAAATTTTTGAGCCAGGTCTTTTTGAACCAGCATTCGAAGATTCAATAAGATAAAATTCAACCAAATCATCTACCGCAAATTCAGGGATTGTAAAAGGATAGTAATCAGGCCTGGATGATACTTTAAATACACCAAGTGAAATGAATTTCCCTTTAAAATTTCCCCATAGTTGATACGCACTTTCCGAATCTAAAATCGGAAGGTTGAGAATATTTAGATATCCCCTCTTATCTTCCAAACTAAAAATAATGTAACCATCACTCAATAAAGATACCCCGGTATTTTCTAATCTGATTGTTTGCGGATTTCTTAAATCACCAAGTCCCGGAATTACAGGTCGATTTTGGTTCTCATTAATAATTGCATTTAACCTAGCATTAAGGTTTTCGATCTGGCTTTCGTAGTAAAGCGTTCTGTCTTTATAAAAAAGATAAGCCATCACTGCGGAAGCAACAAATACTACTATTAAAGCTATAATTACAATTGAAGCATAACTTCTCTTTTTTTCAAATTCGTTTTGTGAAGAAAGCATTTCATCGGGAATATCTTTAATAAGAGTATCTAAATTTTTTTCTTCCGGTTTAAAATGAGTTACCCGCTCAAAATCTTCAATACCTCTTTTTTTTCTTTCAATTTTTTCCTGAGTTTCAGTCAGGTTTTCATCTCTGTCATATTTTGAAGTAATATTTTTACCGCCCTCATCGTTTTCAATTTTAAATCTTGAGGTTGCAGAAGGTACAAGCTCATATATAGATTTATCATCTTGGTATTGAATAACTGTTGTATCGCTTTTAGAATTATAAATACGATTAATAATTATTTCTCTTAAGTTTGATGACGGCGTTTCAAGATCAAGAATAATAGGCAGCAATGAAACAAGGTTTTGATAATCACCAAGAGTTTTCCATGGGAATGGCTCGGTAGATTTAAATTTGCCAAATGTTTCTAAATGTTCTTCAATACTTAAACAGCCAAGGACATAAGGATAAATCATCTCTATAGATTCATTCTTGATTGAAAAAACAGAGGGCTTACCTGTAAGATTTTCATTCAGACTTACTAAGGAAGTTTTTATTTTAGATTTAACTGTTGAAACCGGGATCTTTAATTTTTCAGCTATCTCTACCTGGGTAAGTCCTTCATAAAATGCAAGATAAATTACATACTGCTGTGCATCGGTTAAGTGGTTAAGAGATGCTTCAATTTTAGGTTTTATTTCTAAAGCTTTATCAAGATCTAGGGGTTCAATAAGATGAGATATATTTGGGACTATATATTCGTTTTCGGATTCCTTGTAGTTGTGTAATAAATTTTTCCCGCTCCTTAACTTATAAATTGCTTTATTCTTCGCGAGATTTATTAGCCATGTGTAAGTGTTCTTTGTACTGAAATCAAAGTAGTTTATTTTTTTCTTTATAGTAAAAAATATATCCTCAAGAATATCTTCTGCCTGCTTCTCATCTTTAACTATTTTCTTAATTAAGGTAAAAAGTAATGATGCATACTTGTCATATAATACTTCAAGAGCCTTTGAATCGGATTCAAAAATCCTCTGCATCAGTTCAATTTCGGAAACAGCAATATCTGTATTCAAATCAATCCATTTTTTGTTTATACGATTTGAAAGGTATAATTAACCATGCTAAAAATCAAATCTTGATTGGTGAAATACATATCTTTAATTACAGCAAAATATCAATTTTATACAACTTATAGACTTTGTTTATGCATAACACATTATTTATTATTTTTACAACCATTACAAATACAGAATCGAAATGACATCGAGAGAAATAAGACAGCAATTTTTAGATTTTTTTAAGAGTAAGGAACACAGGATTGTTCAAAGCTCGCCTGTAGTTCCTTTTGATGATCCCACGCTTCTTTTTACTAATGCCGGTATGAACCAATTTAAAGATGTTTTTCTCGGAACTGGTTCACGGGAGTATAAACGTGCAGCCGATACACAAAAATGTATCCGGGTAAGCGGCAAACATAATGATCTTGAAGAAGTTGGCTACGATACTTATCATCATACTTTTTTTGAAATGCTCGGCAACTGGTCTTTTGGAGATTATTATAAAGCTGAAGCTATTGAGTGGGCATGGGAAATACTAACCGAAGTCTGGAAGCTTCCTAAAGAAAGACTTTGGGCAACTGTTTTTAGGACGGATGATGAAGCTTTTGAATTATGGAAAACAAAAACCGGAATAAATCCAAATCATATTCTTCGCTTTGATGAAAAAGATAATTTCTGGGAAATGGGCGAAACCGGTCCTTGCGGCCCTTGTTCGGAAATTCATATTAATTTTAGTGATGATTACGATAATCCCAAATTAGTAAATGCAGGGGTTCCGGAATGTATGGAAATCTGGAATCTTGTATTCATCCAATACAACAGGGATGAAACGGGAAAACTGCATGAGCTTCCTGCAAAGCATGTTGATACCGGGATGGGATTTGAAAGAGTATGTGCAATCCTGCAGAAGAAAAACTCCAATTATGATACTGATGTGTTTACCCCTTTGATTAATGAGATTTCGAAAATCTCGGGAATCAAGTATGAGAAGGAAGAAGATAAAATTCCTATGAGAGTAATTGCAGATCATACAAGAGCATTAGCTTTTGCAATTGCTGATGGTGCAAATCCCGGAAATGATGGACGAGGTTATGTTCTGAGAAGA
>CAZECH010000057.1:0-912 GCA_964510675.1 uncultured Ignavibacteriaceae bacterium | reverse complement strand
CGAAAACCATTTATTTATCAACTCATTGGTGTTTTGGTTGAAACAATGGGAGATGTTTTCCCTGAGATTAAAGAAAAGCAGGAGTTTGTTGAAAAAGTAATTAAAGCAGAAGAAGAAAGTTTTAATGCAACATTGGATAGAGGCATTGATTTATTTGAGCAGGTAACAATTGATCTCACAAAGAAAGGAAAAAATAAAATTCCCGGTACAGCTGTATTTAAACTTTATGATACCTTTGGTTTCCCGGTTGATCTTACAAATGTAATGGCTGTTGAAAAAGGTTTTACTATCGATGAACAAGGCTTTACAAAGTTGATGGAAGAACAGAAGCAAAAAGGAAGGGAAGCCACTAAAGACAAAATTACTTCAGTTAATATTTCTCTTAATGATCTTTCATCTTTTGAAATTAAAGAAGCAGCAAACACTGAGTTTACCGGGTATGATGAACTTAAATCAGAAGCAAATATTGTTGGTTACAAGAATGAAAATGGAAATGATCTTATCATACTTAATAAAACTCCTTTTTATGTAGAAGCTGGCGGACAGATTGATGACCTCGGTTATATCATTCTTGAAACCACGCCATTAAATGTTGTTGATGTAACAAAGATTGATAACAAAACTATTCACGTTCTTGAAAACAAAAAAAAGAAACCAATAGCTGTCGGCAAGAAAATAATGGCACATGTTGATGAAAGGAGAAGATGGGATATAATGCGTAATCATACCGCAACCCATTTCCTTCATGCAGGTTTAAGAAATATTCTTGGTTCACATGTTCATCAGGCTGGCTCTTATGTTGGACCGGATAGATTGCGGTTTGACTTCACACATTTCTCTAAAGTAGATGATAATCAGCTTAAGGAAATTGAAACTTCAGTTAATGAAGAGCTTAGACAAAACTATGAATTG
>CAZECH010000056.1:0-10940 GCA_964510675.1 uncultured Ignavibacteriaceae bacterium | reverse complement strand
AATGAGGAAAGAGAAGATAAATTTTCTATTGTCAATTTATCATTTGAAACCAAACCAATTGAAGAAATTGAACTTGAAGAACCTTCTTTTTTGAATGATATGGATGATTACACTGATATAATTCTTATAATAGTAAGTATTGGTGGGGCAATATTTATCTTAAAAGGATTAATGTCAAAGTTGAAAAATCAAAAAATTAATTTAGGAAACCTTAACATTGCTGATGAAGAGAATTTTGAAAATTATTCAACGCCTTCAATTGCTCAACAAAAACAACCAAAGAAAATTGGCTCACGGCAAAAAAAGAATTTGCTACCCATTGGTGATATTGAAGACGATATTTCGGATGAAGCTGTAAGAAAGAAAAACCAGCAAGAGAAAATTTCTAACTATGTTACTAAAAATCCTGTGGATACTGCAAAGTTAGTCAACTCCTGGTTACATGAGGACGAAGCGTAGATATGGGAGCAAAAGATTTTAAAACCACAGATATTTCGGGTGCTCAGAAAGCTGCCCTTTTATTAATTGCTCTAAATGTTGAAACTGCTTCGGAAGTATTTAAATACCTTGATTCCGCTGAAGTGGAGATCATTTCAACCGAGATTTCAAAAGTTAAAAATACTCCTTCACAGGTTGTTGATCTTGTTATGGACGAATTTTATGCAATGGTTACTGCACGTGAATACCTACTTGAAGGAGGTATGGAGTATGCACAAGCATTGCTGGAAAAATCATTCGGGCCGGGCAAAGCACTGGAAATAATTGAAAAAGTTAAAACACTAACAACTCTCAGAGGATTTGATGTACTTAAAAAAGCTGATTCAACTCAGTTAGTTAATTTTTTAAATAAAGAACATCCTCAGACGATTGCATTGATTCTATCTCATCTTAATCCAGCACAAACTGCATCAGCTTTAAAAGAATTACAGGAACCTTTAAGAAGTGATGTTGCATACAGAATTGCAACACTTGGTAAAATCTCTCCTCAAACATTAAAACAGATTGAAAAAGTTGTGGATGAAATGGCTGGTTTCAGTATGTCTCAATCTCTCAGTAAGATTGGCGGGACCAAAAGTCTTGCAAGCATTTTAAATAAGGCAAATGTTTCTTTAAGCAAGGAGATACTTGAAAAACTTGAACAACAGGATTCTGAAATAGCCCATGAAGTAAAAAGATTAATGTTCCTGTTCGATGATATTGTACACATACAGGATAAAGATATTCAAAGAATTCTCAGGGAAGTTGATAGGAAAGATCTTGCACTCGCATTGAAAACTTGTGATGAGAAACTCAGAGTTAAAATATTCTCAAATATGTCGGAAAGAGCTGCAGACCTGCTTAAAGAAGAACTCCAGTATATGGGTATGGTTAAGCTTAAAGAAGTTGAAAATTCACAAGCAAAGATTATTGATATAATTAAAGCGATTGAAGAAACCGGTGAAATTTCTTTGAACCTGAGTGGAAATGCAGAAGAAGTATATGTCTAATGTAGTTAAGCTTAATTCTAAAACACACAAAAAATTCTCCGTCAAAGTTAAAGACATCTTTGATGAATCAAATCACGACAGGAACCAGAATCAATTTGAAGTAAAGCTTAAGCAGCAATATGAAACCGGTTTAAATGATGGATATAAGAATGCGAAATCGGAATTTGAAAAATTATATAATGACAAACTCACAAAGAAGATTGAGGAATTCAATTTAATTTTGAAATCAGTTGATGAAAAAATGTTGGGGTATGAAAAAGAATTTGATACTCTTGTAATCCAGTTTGCTTTCGAAATAGCTGGTAAGATAGCAAGAAGAGAAATTACAATTGATTCCGGTATTGAGAATACCTTAAAAGATTCTTTACGAAAAGTATTGGGTGCTAATAACATTATTGTAAAACTTCACCCGAATGATCATAAAAGAATAATCGGCAATAACGGCAAGAGTTCATTTGTAGATGATACAATCTCAAAAATAAAATTTGAAGAAGATGACAGAATAGAAATCGGCGGTTGTGTTGTTGAGACAGAAATTGGGAATGTTGATGCAAGAGTTATGACACGGTTTTCCGAGTTGAGAAAATATTTTGAACCAAGTAATGATAATTAATAAGTAAAATGTTTTTAACTGAAGGCTATATAAGCAAATATAAAAAAATTATTAACGATGCCGATCTCCTTAAGGTAAATGGTAAAGTTTCCGATGTAGTTGGCCTTGTAATAATATCAGTTGGACCAAATGTTTCCTTAGGAGAAATTTGCTCTGTAAAAGATATAGACGGAAATGAAGTTTGTAAATCTGAAGTTGTGGGATTTAAGACTGGACGTGTCCTTTCAATAGCATTAGGTGAAGTCCATAATATCTCGCCAGCCTGTGAAATAGTTGCTTCAGGGAAAAGTTTTTCTATACCGGTCGGGAAAGAATTATTGGGCCGAGTAATAGATGGATTGGGAAATCCTATTGATGGTAAGGGAGAATTAAATTGTTCTCAAACCATGAAAGTTCATCGTGAGCCTCCTAATCCTTTAACAAGAAGTAGAATTAATTCTCCTTTGCAAACAGGAATAAGAGCTATTGACGGACTTTTAACAGTTGGTAGGGGGCAGAGATTAGGAATTTTTGCAGGCAGCGGAGTTGGAAAAAGTGTAACTCTCGGAATGATAGCAAGAAATACAAATGCTGATGTTAACGTAATTACATTAATTGGTGAACGTGGAAGAGAAGTAAGAGAATTTATTGAAAAGGATCTTGGTGAAGAAGGATTGAAGAGATCAGTTGTTGTTGTTGCAACAAGCGATAAATCTGCATTGATAAGAATCAAAGGAGCTTATATTGGGACAACCATCGCAGAATATTTCCGTGACCAGGGGATGGATGTTGTTTTAATGATGGACTCAGTTACAAGATTTGCTATGGCACAACGCGAAATTGGCTTGACGATTGGAGAACCACCTACAACAAAAGGTTATACTCCTTCAGTTTTTGCAATCCTACCAAAATTATTAGAAAGAGCCGGTACTACCGATATCGGTTCAATAACAGGATTCTATACAGTTCTTGTTGATGGCGATGACATGAACGAACCAATCGCCGATGCAGTAAGATCTATTTTGGATGGTCATATCGTTCTTTCCCGCAAGCTTGCAAATAAAGGCCAGTATCCGGCAATAGATCCTTTGCAAAGTATAAGCCGTGTAATGCCCGATATAGTTTCTTTTGAGCACAGGCAGAAAGCAATGGTCTTTAATGAAATACTTTCAACATATAAAGAAGCTGAGGATTTAATTAACATAGGGGCTTATGTGAAAGGAAGCAATCCGCAAATTGATCATGCTTTTTCCAAGATTGGTCAATTAAGGTCTTTTTTAAAACAGGATATGTTTGATAAAACCGTCTATGAAGATACAATATCGCATTTAAATAAAATTATTGAGAATCCTTTAATATAAAATTATGGGAAAATTTATTTATAAATATGATTCTGTAAAAAAAGTTAAAGATATGCTGGAAAAAAAAGTTCAGAAAGAGCTTGCTTACATAAATGAAGAAATTGAAAATCGTATAATAGAATATGAAAAACTTATTGTGGAATTGGAAATTAGTTTCTTTAATATTTTATCAAACAAAAAAGTATCGGAAATGAAATCGTTGGAAGATTACCGGAAATCTCTGGTAAAAAGAATTGAATCTGTTCAAAGCAAAATTAAGCTTCTGGAAATCAGAAAAGAAAATACTTTGAATGATCTGATTGAAAAAAGTAAAGAGAAAAAAATATTTGATACGCTCGAAGAAGCTCACTTTGAAAATTATCAAGATGAAGAAAACACGAAAGAAAAAAATATTCTTAACGAAATAGCCATACAAAAATTTATTAAGGAAAAAATTTAATGAAAATTGTTCCTATCCTCATTTTCGTTAGTGCATTTATTTTGGTAACGGGAGGATTAATATTTCTGAATACAACATATGCTAACATATTTAAGTTTGATTTTAGTCCGGAGTCGGAAAGAGTTTTAATTCAGGATTCAACCAATAATATGAAAAAAGAATTGGCTAAGCAGGAAGAATTGCATCCTGATAAAATTATTGATTCATTAACTGTATCGGATACATTAAATAGTCTAACTGCAGATATTAAGGATTCTGTTAGCCTAATATCAAAG
Source organism: uncultured Ignavibacteriaceae bacterium (assembly GCA_964510675.1). GTDB lineage: Bacteria > Bacteroidota > Ignavibacteria > Ignavibacteriales > Ignavibacteriaceae > RBG-16-34-14. The sequence goes on along the minus strand of CAZECH010000056.1, from coordinate 6,786 downwards.
CAAGATTCAATTATAAACACAACTTCCAAACCTAATCTGACAGTACAAAAGCCCGATACATCAAATAAGGAAATACAAAATCCGGAACTAACAAAAGCAGTGAAAAAAGGCGACATTGACAGCACTTATATAAATTGGATAAAAGATACAGCAAAGATGTATGAGGCTATGGAACCTAAAAAAGCCGCAAGAATTATTGAGAATTACCCTGATGATGTTGCGAGGGATATTATGTATAAAATGAAAAAAAAGAAAGCTGCAGAAATTCTTGCTGAGTTTGACCCAATTGTAGCCAACAGGATAACAAGATACTGGTAGGTTCAAATTAAAGTTATTAAATGATCTTACGATAATAATATTAAATGTTCAAAAAATTGTAAAATCGACAAAAATAAAAACAATGCAATTTAGTCCTCTTTTTTTACCCATGCTTAATTCTTCGGAAAATTCCGGCAGTCATAATTCTTTCAAATTAAGCAACAGCACTTATTTGTTTGCGGATATTATGGAAGTCCATATAGATACAGAGATGAATAAGCTTAACGAGGTAAATAATATTGACAAACCACAAATAAAATCAGAAGATTTTTTAAATTTCAGCATTTCTCCCGACCTTAAGCCAAATACTAATTCATTAAATGCAAGTCTTGAGAATCAAATCTTTACAATTGATTTGGAATCATTAGCAGAGCAAATAGAGCAAATGAGCTACCCTTTGTCTGGAAAAGAATTATGTGAATATTCAGTTGATGAATCCGAAAATAATGAAGATAAAAAATTCTTTTCAGGTGTTGAAATAAATGAGATAATAAAAAAGATTTCTTACCTGACAGGAGCAATAAACTATAATCAGTTTTTCAGTACAGATGAAAATTTTATTAGTGTGAAAAACAATAAAGGGGAAGAAGTTCAGCTTTCTGTTAAGGAAATCGTGAATATTATCAACGATAACAAGGCAACAATTATAAGTTTAGAGAATGATACTCAAACACTTAAAATTGAGCTGACCAAAAAAGAATTTCAGAATCCAAATATTGAACAGGATTTTATTTACTTTAATGAAAATCATGATGATGATTCGGAATCTGGTTTACTTAAGACTGAAGAGAAAAATAGCGGAAAGATCTTTAGTGATCTTGAAAATAACGGCATTGTAAAAAATTATATTAAAACCGGTTATAAAACTAATAATAAAGTTGAAGAGGTTCTTCCCGGTAAAGCTACTCCAGAATCAACTCAGACTAGTGTAAATATCGAAAATGAGGAATTATCAAAGGTAAAAGTTGATAATAATACTAAAGAGAATTTTTTAGGGAAACAAAATTCAGAAGCATCGTTCACGAATATAAAATCAAACACCGAAACTAAAGACTTACCTAAAGTAAAAGTCGATAATATTGGTGAGACAAATACTGGTAAAACTTCAACTCTTCCCAAAACAATTGTTGAAAATAAAGATTTACTTAAAGTCGAAAATAAAGTAAAAGAAATTCATTCCGAAAAACCTTTTTCAGAATCGTCCTTACCAAAAACAAAATTTAATTCAGGATTAGAAGATTTACAAAAAGCGACATCTTATAGTAATTCTGTAAACAAAAAGGAAGATATTAAAAATCAGGTTTATGAAGTGAAACTGGAAGTAATCTCAAAAAAAGTACAGCCTGAACAAACAGAAAATAATTTTAAGATAACTTATAAATTAACTTCTGAAAAAGATGATATATCGCATAATCCTAAAGAAAATAAAACAGGCAATAAGCAGATATTTATAAATGAGATAAAAGATGTGATTGAAGAATATCCAAAGATTGCGAAGAATTATTTAAAGACATTTGTTCAGAATAAAATCAATTTGGGATCAGAAAAACCGGTTTTGAGTGTATCCATAAATAATGAAAAGATAAATGAAGTTGAAAAAGTTATAACACATTACGCTAATGAAGATCAACAAGTTAGTCCTGAAAAGGAAAGTGTAAATAAAAATAATATTCCTGTAATAAAGAATATCAATGAAAAAAATGTTCCTGGGAATAAATATCATCTCAATGATGATAGTAAGATTTTGAATGAACCTAAAAATGAAATTCAACCAAATAATAGTGAATCAACAAATAGCACTTTAAATGAACAGAATATTAAGACGAACCTTAAAAATATTGCAGCAAATCTTGTAAGTATAGAATCTCTGAATCAGAAAAAACCACAAGCAGATAATAAAATTTCCGAACCGGAAAAAACAGAAATTAAACTATCAGCAAATGTTGAAAAAGAATCCAATCTTCAGCAAACTAAAGAAGAGTTAAATCATGATCAGAAACAATACCAGCATAGTACCGGTACAGCTGTTGATAAAATAATTGGGAATAAAACTCCAGCAACATTTAATTCTTTTAGCGAACTCAAAGATTCGATTAGAACTATTTCTGCTTCGGAAATTGTAAAAGAATTTACTGACCTGGTGGGAAATAGTGAGAAGAAAAGTATTGTACTGAGGTTAGTTCCTGAAAATCTTGGTAAAATAAAAATATCTTTAGATATAATAGAAAATAATGTTCGTGCGACTTTTGAAGTTGAGAATGAATCTGTTAAAACTATAATTCAGAACAATTCAGAAAATCTTAAGCATGCTTTAGTTCAACAGGGATTGCAACTAAATGGATTGAACATTTCGCTATCAAATTTTGAGCAAAAAACCGGCAAATCTTTTTCATCAAAAAGAAAAACAACTAATGAAGAGCAGTTAAATGAGATAAATGAAAAAGAGAGTGAAGGAATTTCAAGGAACTTAGGATATAATACATATGAATATCTTATCTGAAAGGGTAAATTAAATGGAAATAGGCGATATTACATCAACTTATAGTAATTCCGAACCACAAGGAAAAAGTATTCTTGGTAAGGATGATTTTCTAAAACTTATGATTACGCAGCTTAGATACCAGGATCCGTTAAGTCCTATGGAAGGAACAGAAATGGCAACTCAGCTTGCTCAATTCAGTTCACTGGAACAGTTGACAAACCTTAATGATTCTGTTAATGCTGGTGTTGAAGCAAACTTCTACTTAGCTCAGTCAATCAATAATACCCTGGTTGCTACTTTGATTGGGAAGGATGTTAAAGTTGCCGGAAATTCATTTGAGAATAATGGACAAGATAATATTCAATTTGGTTATAATCTGCCGACAAATGCTTCTTCAGCTACAATTAATATATATAATGAAGCCGGAGTTTTAGTCAGAACCATTGAAAATGTTGAAACAACTTCAGGTGACCATAAACTAAATTGGGACTTTACCGATAATGATGGTAATAGATTACCGGAAGATAAATACCGTTTCGAAATTGAAACAAAAAATAATGATGGAGAGAGTATTCAAGCACAGACTTTTACATTTGGAACGATTAGCGGGATAAGATTTACTGAAACAGGTACAGTATTGTTGGTTAATAATATTGAATACTTTCTCTCCGATATTGTGGAAATAGTTAATAATTCATCTGAAGGAGGTTGACAATGGCTGAAATAAATGGAATTAGTGTTCCTTTCATACCTATTGAAACCAGTGTTGAATTAAGCAGCAAAAAAATTCAGAATAATTCAGGCAGATTTAGTTCAGTATTCCAGGAAGAGCTTGATAAGATAAAATTTTCTAACCATGCTCTTAAAAGACTTGAATCAAGAAATATTCAACTTTCGGAATCAAACATTAATAAGATTCAGCACGCTGTTGAAAAGGCTGAATTAAAAGGAGCTAAAGACTCCCTGATTATGCTTGATGCAACAGCTTATGTTGTAAATATTCCGAACAGAACTGTTGTTACTGCTATAGAGTTGAATGAAGCAAACGAAAATATTTTTACAAACATTGACAGCGTAGTTTTTACATAAAAAAATTCAGCCACAGGCAGTGAGCCTTAGGCCAAATTAACAAAACAAAGAGCGGGACCTTTTTAGGACGCTCATAATTCAACCGACTGACTGACGTTGAATTAAATATCAAAAAAATATCCTTAGGAGGTTATAAAATGGCACTTCTCAATTCTCTCTTCGCAGGCGTTTCCGGATTGCGTAATCATCAATCAATGATGGATGTAATAGGCAACAATATAGCAAACGTAAACACAATCGGATTCAAAGGATCAAGAGTAACTTTTAGTGATACTTTTAATCAATTCGTTAAAGCAGGTACCAATCCTACAGATTCAACAGGCGGTACAAATACTTTCCAGGTGGGTTTGGGAATGAAAATCAATTCCATCGACAGGAACTGGAGCCAGGGAACTTTTGAAAGAACAGGAATAACAACTGATCTTGCATTACAGGGACCCGGCTTATTTGTTCTTAAAAGTGATGGAGAAAATTATTATACAAGAGCAGGATCTTTCATTTTTGATGCAGATGGTAAATTAGTAAGTCCTCAAAATGGAGCTATTGTTCAGGGTAAAGTTGCAAATGAAGATGGAATTTTACCTCCGGGTAATAATCTTCAGGATATAATAATAGATAAAAATTTAAAACTTCCTGCAGTTGCTACATCTCTTATTAAATGGGGAGGAAATCTTAAAAGTAATTCCGAACTAACAAGATCTGAGAATGTAATACAACGCGGAAATATAAACGCTTCATTACCGGGTCCATTCGAAACTGAAACAACTGTTTATAATGAATTTGGTGACGAATTCACACAAAAAGTAATCTATACAAAAACTGCCAACCCGGATGAATATAATTTGAATTGGGAAGTTTTTGATTCTGAAGGAACTTCAATTGGTACCGGAGCAATTACTCCAATTCAGTTTGTTGATGATGGCAGCGGGAATTTTGTAATGAATGCAGCATCCATAGCATTATTTGATGGAATAAATAATAGGATAAATATTCCAACAAGCAATATTGATTTTGTTTTTGATGCTACAGCAGCAACACAAAATTCAACTACAAATACATTGAGCATGTCAGCTGATGGAAACAGGCAGCCGAATTTAGTAAGCGGTTCCGTCACGGTTTATGATTCACTCGGTACTTCTCACCAGGTAACTATTAAATTTACCAAGATAGGTGATAATCAATGGACATATACTTCATCTGTCCCCGGTACAAGTACATTTGATGGACAACCACTTGAATCTTCGGGAACACTTACATTTAATGCAGATGGAACTTTAGATGCTGCTAATATTTCTCCAAGTAATCCGCAGATAACCTTTGTGCCAACAGGTGGTGCTAATCCGTTGGTAGTTGATCTTAACTTTGGAAGTGGATTCAGTGGTATAACTCAAACATCTGCAAGTTCAGTAATCTCAGCACTTAGACAGAATGGTTCCGCATCAGCAACGTTATCCAACATAAATATTGATCAGTATGGAAATATTGTTGGTATATTCTCAAACGGAAATTCTCGCGCACTTGCTCAGGTTATGGCTGCTACATTTGCAAACCTTAATGGTTTAATAAGTATCGGTGATAATTTATTCTCAGCTTATGCCAACTCAGGTGAACCAAGAATCGCAAGTCTTGGTGAGGAAACAGGAACAACGGTTCAAGCCGGTGCATTAGAACAATCAAATGTAGATTTATCAGAAGAATTCACAAAGATGATTGTTTCTCAAAGAGGTTTCCAGGCTAATGCCAGAGTAATTACAACTGCAGATACCTTGTTGCAGGAAATTACAAATCTCATAAGATAATTTTCTAACAGATCTCCTTTAAGGAGTATCAATCATCTTGGTTGATACTCCCGATCTTTTCCTCCCTTATCAAATCTCTCTGAAAGACCAGATTTCGACAACTGCATAATAGTAACCAATGATTCTTTCGCTAATTGACTAACAGCTAATCTTTGCAGGGTAAAAACTAATGGCATATCTATTGAATTAAACCAGGCTATGGCAAAAGAAGAAAAAAATACAGAAATAATTGAATCGAAGGGACCTAAGGAAACCAAAGGACCTAAAGAAACCAAGGGACCTAAAGAAACCAAGGGACCTAAAGAAACCACAGAAAGTAAAGAAACTAAGGAAAGTAAAGAAACTAAGGAAAGTAAAGAAACTAAGGAAAGTAATGAGGCTGAATTCAAAAAGAAGGCTTTTTCATTTAATCCTAAAATTTTCATAATCGGGCTGCCACTTTTTATTGTGCAGCTTGTTGCTGTTTATTTTATCACGGCAAATATCCTATTGAGCAAAGTACAGGGCAATAGTAATGAAACAGCAGACCCAATTAGCACCGAAGATAAAGAGAATAAAGAAAATGGCAAGGTTGAATTAGGAAAATTTATTTACTCTATTGAAGATATAATAGTTAATCCTACAGGAACAGATGGAAAGAGATTGCTTTTAACTTCTATAGGTCTGGATATTGCATCCGAAGAAGAACAACAAATAATAAAAAGCAGGGAAGTTTTAGTAAAAGATATTATTATTTCAACTCTTTCAAGCAAAAGCCTTGAACAACTATCTAACAGCTCTTATAAAGATGTACTGAAAACTGAGATTGCAGAACGGATAAGACAATCCATTCCAAACATAAAACTAAATAGTATTTATTTAAGCAAATATATAATTCAATAGAAAATGGCAGAAGTACTTTCACAGCTGGAAATTGACCAGCTATTAAATAATGTAAAAAGTGGGAATGAGCAGGTATCGGAAACACCTGTTGAAAACCAGGCTATTCCTTTTGATTTCAGGCTTCCTAACAGGATTTCAAAAAACCAACTAAGAACTATCAAGAATATTCACGAAAATTTTGGTGCCGCACCATATTGGGAAGTCATGGGTTATGTG
>CAZECH010000055.1:0-10970 GCA_964510675.1 uncultured Ignavibacteriaceae bacterium | reverse complement strand
CTAAAGTTCCATGCCACCAGGGATAAAATGATTGCCCGATAATATCAAAAGGTACCTCGTAGGAAATCAGGTTATTAAAAAACCATCTGCTTCCATTATTATCACCGCCACGATCAATATGAATCATGATTGGGATTGTTGTGTCGGGTGCAGCATCAACTACGGCATTACGTGCAGCTTTTAAAAGGTTTGTAAATTGAGTCCATTGTATAGGATTATCAAATGAACCACCAATCCTTCCATCCGGCCATAGAAACCCGCTTATTATTTCATTTCCAATCTGAACCATATCAGGTAAAGCACCAATTGCATAAAATGCCTGGATTACATTAAATGTATATGCATAAATGCTGTCAAGCAATTCCTGGTAAGATAGAGTATCCCATTCAGCAGGTTTTTCCTGGTTACCGGGGTCTGCCCATGTATCTGAATAATGAAAATTAAGGAGAAACTTTGATCCGCTTTGTTTAATTCTGGCTGCCATTTCGAGGGTTCTCTCAAGCCCGTAATAGCCATTTTCCGGAGTATGCCAGAGCCGGAGTCGAATGTAATTAATTTTGTTCTGACTAAATATTTCAAACGGATCTGTTTGTATTCCGTTTAAATAATAAGCACCACCCAAATCTTCAATTTGAGGGATGTAAGAAATATCTACTCCTTTAATAAATTCAGAAGTCTGCCCAAATATTGAATTGTTTATTAAAATTATTAATATGATGAATTTTTTCATTTCAGATTTTCTAAATTAAATGTGATAAAAGTTTTTTCACTGAATTATTTCATCCGGGATAATGTAAATTGAATAATCATAACTCACAGGATAAGTCCTGTACTTTGGTAAAGTTGGAACCGGTGTATCACCAACTCCGGTTATTTTATAATCAATGTTAAGAGTAAGCATCTCATCTTCTTTTAATTGAAATGGATACACCGCTCTTTCCATATCTGAAAAAGGAGTTACTGAGAAGTTGAATGGTTCTTCAGAAATGATTGTATAATCTTTGTCATTCTTATCAAGAAGTTTCAGCCATCTCACATCTGTTCTGTTTCCATAATTTTCCGGCTGAACATAAGGGACATAAAATGAATCAACACTTAATTTATGTAAGCCGATTTTTGCACCGGTTTTCCTATCAGGATAATTTTCGAATGGTCCTCTTCCATACCATGAAACATTTTCAAACGATTTTGGAATTTTAAATTTCATCCCGACTCTTGGCAGCCATTCATAATGGAAGTACCCTATGAAATCAACTTTCTGGTTTATTCTGACTGCACCATTTGCATAAAATGTATATGTAAATTGATTGATAATGTAATCTTCATTTTCAGGCAGCCTGTAAGACTGCTTCAAATAAAAATTAAAATTTCCACCTTCCTTGTTTTGTTGTAAATCTACCGAATCAAGGATTATCCTGTTTAACCCTGTTTGATACCAGGCTTCAGATTCAGCCCTTCCCCAGTCAACTCTTTCATTAGATATCGGAGCTCTCCACACATTTAATTCAGGTCCGGAAGTAATTACCTCAGAATCCTTAGAAATAATTAATTCACCAGTTTTTTTATTAATACTGAAATCGGTTTTTCCTGTATGAACTAAAAATTCATCAGATGTTTCTTCAAAATTTACTTCACCATCTTTTATTGATACTTTTTCAAAAAAAGACACGGTTGAAAGAATAAATTGTTCAAAAGTTATTTCATCACCTTTTGCTGCCCATGGTTTTGGCTCTCTAACATTAGCTGTTAATTCCAGGATGTATTCTTCATTTTTTGTGGAATTAATTTCTTCAACCGGAGATTTTATTGTGATACTGCTTAATGGTGCGCAATCAATTTTAAAAGATCCATTCTTTACCAATTTCCCATCGCTGTATAAGAACCAATTGAAGTCAATTTCACTCAGGTTTGTAAAACTATAACGGTTGGTAATTATGATTTTGTGATCTTTTAATTCAAACTTTATCGGGGATTGACTTTTCTTCATCTGAAAAAGTTCAGGTTGTGGAGTTCTATCGTGGAATATTACTCCATTGCAATCAAATGAGCTTGCACCATAGTAAACAAAATTTCCACCATCAATTGTTTCATTAAATGGAAGATTAAGAATAACCTCATTTTGATTATTAATATTTCCTGAAATTACAAGCTCATCAATTGCACAATTGGAAATCCAGCCCAGGTGCTGATCAGTATTTCTTGAAATATCACGTCCAACATTTACAGGATGTTGAGTAAAACGAAAATTTCTATCATAATCTTTACTAACCTTTAGTTCATCATCAATAAACAATTTCATTTCCTTACCATCGTATTCAGCTTTTACTTTATGCCAGCTACCCTCCCAGTTAGACGGAAGTGAAGTTGTAATGTGATTCCAATAATTATTAATATAGAATGAAAGTGAATCGGGATATTTTTGTGTGACACCAAATTGATAAGAACGTGTTACAATAGGATTCTCAATAAACCATTTGTCGGGTTTAATCCAGAATTCAATTGAAATATTGTTTGTCAGTTCATCAAAGACAGGGTGATTATAAACTTCAATCCAATCATCAAGCCCGCTAAACTTAATTGCTTTTTCTTTTTGCCCTTCAATGTATGATGGGTTTCCAATAACGGCAGAAGTTATTTTGTATTTTGATATATCCGGGGTGAGAATTAATTTTGTATTCAGTCCTTGGTCAACCCAATCCCACACAAAACCACCCTGCAGCTTATCCATAGAGAAAATCAAATCCCACAGTTCATCAAACTGTCCAAGACTGTTTCCCATAGCATGAGCATATTCACCCATAACAACAGGCTTCTGTGTTGTGAGTGCAATATGTTTCAATCTTGAAACAGTTGGATAACGTGGACCAATTATATCAACATAAGGAGCTTCTCCATCCGGATTATTTGCCTGGTGCATAATAAATCTTGTAGGATCATTTGCGCGGGCATAATCCTGCATTTTGTAATGAATTTCATTAAGACCACATTCATTGCCGGTACTCCACATTACAACAGAGGGATGATTTTTATCTCGCTGAACCATTCCGATAAACCTGTTCATAAAAGCATTGTGATAGAATTCGAGTGTGGGAAACCAGTCTTCTTTATAATGACATTCGGCATTCACTTCATCCTGCAATAAAATTCCATACTCATCGCAGAGGTCATACCATAAAGGTGAATCGGGGTAATGACAGGTTCTTACAGCGTTAACATTATTCTGTTTCATAAGGAAAATATCTTTAATCATCATCTCCCGGGTAATTGTTCCGCTGAAATCCGGATGATGTTCATGGCGATTTACACCCTTGAAGTAAACCGGTTTACCATTAAGGCACGCTTTACCATTAATTAATTCAAGTTCCCGAAATCCAATTTTCTTTTTAATGATTTCAACTGATTCATTCTGTGGATTAAGTAATTCAATAACAAGTGTGTACAAATATGGTTTTTCATCTGACCATTGATTAGGTAGCTTTATATCCTTAATAAAAGTAGCGTTAAGGTTTTCAATTGGTGCAGATTCAGAAAAAATTTGATTTTTTTCAAAATCAAGAAGAGTACACTTAAGATTATATTTTCCAGAAGATGAAGAATTAGTTGCTATCTTCAGAATCAAATTTGCATTTTTGTATTCTTTATCAAAGTCAGTAATTATAGTAAGATCGGAAATTGAAACTGAAGGTTTGGAATAAATATAAACATCACGATAGATTCCTGAATAACGCCACATATCCTGATCTTCAAGATATGATCCGCTAGACCAGCGTGTCGCCAGAACTGTGAGCTGATTATTTTTATCAGTAATAAAATCAGTGATATCAAATTCTGCAGGAGTCATTCCGCCTTCGTCGTAACCAAGATACTTTCCATTTATCCAGACAAATGCATTTGATTTTACTCCATCAAAATGAAGAATAATTTTTCTGCCATTCCATTCTTTTTTAATATCAAATATTCTTCTGTAGCAACCTGTAGGATTTATTTCTTTTGGTACATTTGGCGGATCATAAGGAGCAAATTCCATAGGAATATTCCTGTACATAAGATGATCATATCCTTCAGTCTGCCAGACAGACGGAACTTTTATTTCATTCCATTTAGTATCATCAAAATTCTTTTCATAAAAATTCTTTGGGAAAATATAAGGTGTATATTCAAATTTAAATTTCCATTCACCATTGAGACTTTGATAATATTCAGATTCGATTTCATCTTTTATTAAAGCAGATTGATAATTTTCGAAAGGAATTAATATGGGTAAAAGTGGTAACTGATTTTCCTCAAAAACTCTTGCATCCTGTATATAATCATCAATGTTTATCTGCCCGTATTGTGCAAAACTCCCATTTGTAAAAATGATCAGCAGTAAGACCAGGTACTTTTTATTTTTTTTCATTTTGGACTTTTATAGAAAAATGTATTATTTCCTGTTGTTTTAAAATTTCCGCACTCTTTTCAGGAGTTATATCTCGTTGAGGTTCACCGAGCATTTCATAACCAACCATAAATTTTTTTATAGTTGCAGATCTGAGAAGAGGAGGATAAAAATGCATATGAAGATGCCATTCAGGATGATCAATACCATCAGTCGGTGACTGATGAATACCCGAAGAATAAGGAAATGAAACATTAAAGATATTATCATATTTAACTGTAGTTATCTTTAAAATATCTGCAAATTGTCCGATCTCTTTTTCATTTAATTGAAGTATATTACTGACAGGTCTTTTAGTTATGATCATAGTTTCAAAAGGCCAGACAGCCCAGAAAGGAACTAAGAGTATAAAACTTTCATTTTCAAAGACAATCCTCTCCTGTTTCTGCATTTCAAGATTGATATAATCACTTAATAAAGTTTTCTTTTTCTCATTAAAATATTTTAGTTGATTGATCTGTTCTTTGGCCGGCTCATTCGGAATTGTTTCTTGAGCCCATATTTGTCCATGAGGATGAGGATTACTGCATCCCATTATTTCGCCTTTGTTTTCAAAGATTTGAACATATTTAATAAATGATTTGCTGGCTAAAGTTGAATATTCATCTTGCCAGGTTTTAATAACTGTTACAATTTCTGCTTGTTCAAGTTCAGCGAGAGTCAGATTATGTTTAGGGGAAAAACAAACTACCCTGCAAATTCCTTTTTCTGATTTTGCCTTAAGCAATTCTGATTCATTAATTATGGAATCGGGAACATTGCTCTTTAAAGCACTAAAATCATTATCAAAAACAAATGTAGAATAATAATCCGGATTGATTTCTCCATTTGCGCGTTTATTCTTAGGACATAAATAACAGTCACTTTTATATTCAGCAGAAGCAATATGTGAATATTGTTCTACCTTTCCCTGCCATGGTCTTTTTGTACGCTGGGGTGAAACAAGAATCCATTCACCCGTCAAAGGATTATATCTTCTGTGGCTTTGTTCTTGGATCATAAATTCATTTGCAAACGTTTGCAGGTAAAGCAGTAAAAAATATCATGTTGATTCTCTGATTATTAATGAAGTATCTAATTTTATATCTATAATGTAATCTGATTTTCTTTCCCCCTCAATATCACTGATCAAAATTTCAACTGCTCTCCTTCCCATCTCAAAGGAGTGTTGATCCACAGTGGTTAGAGAAGGACTTATCATTTCTGCAATTGGATTATTCGAAAATCCGACAATTCCAAATTGCTGAGGAATTTCAATATTTAATTCCTTAAGCCTTTTAATAGCTCCAATTGCAACGGGGTCATTTACGGCAAAAATAGCACCTGAATTAATTCCTCCGCTTAACAAATTATTTAAATGTGTATATCCGTCACTCTCGTGCATTCCCCCTTCAAAAATTATCGGGGCATAATCAACGTTCAAATCTCTCAGCGCTTTTTCATAACCAAGTCTTCTGTTTTTGCAAATCTCAAGTGTTTGTGGACCAGCAAAATGAACTACCTTTTTATAACCATTCCTAATAAGATACTCTACAACTTTGTATGAGCTATCCATATCATCAATATAAACCCTGGGAGTATTCAAGTCATTACAAACCCTATCAAAAAAAACCATCTTAACTCCTTTATCTAGGAGTCTTTGAAAATGGATACTACTGGTTGTTGTTTGTGAAATTGAAATAATAATTCCCGCAACCCTATGCAGATACATTGAATTCAAATTTATTATTTCGCGTTCCTGCTGTTCATTAGATTGAGCAATGATTATAGTATAACCTTTCTGGTAAGCCACTTCTTCAATACCACTAATTGCATTGGCAAAAAAATCATGCCTTATTTCAGGAACAATAACTCCAATTTGATTTGACCGACTTGATTTAAGATTACGAGCTATAATATTAGGATTATATCCAAGTTCTCCGGCAGTTTCTTTAACCAATTTTTTAGTTCTTGTATGAATATCAGGATGGTCATTTAAAGCACGTGAAACAGTTGAGGCAGACAAGTTCAATTTAGAAGCTATATTTTTAATAGTAATTTGTTTCATTAAAAAATTTTACTGCAAACGTTTGCAAACTAAAGAATAATTGTAAACATTTCAAGAGTTTTGAAAAAATCATTTGGAAACCTCGTCAACTTTCAGTATTTCTTGAGCAACTCCAGCATTTTTCTGTCAAGTTTATGTCCTTTATAGTCCTCATAATTAACGTCTGAACGATTACTATTGAGTACCCCAAAATCTCCTTTTAAATTCCACATTGCATATCCCCAACCTGCTTCTTTCCACAAAGAAAGGATATCCTCCATCCAGCTTAACATTACAGCGTGTGGCGTTTTACTATAGCATCCCCATTCTCCTACATGAACACTTACTCCTTTATCCACCAATGGCTGCCATCTGGTTATTAATTTTTCTCTTAATGCTTCTTTATCCCAGAGTTTTCCATCGTCACCTTTTATAGGCCAGGTTGGAAAATTGAAAGTTTCAAATTCATCTTCTGGAACCCAGGTTGCTGTATAATGACTTACACTCATTGGGTCATAACCACGTGTACTCTGAATCGGAACAAGATCGGCTATACCAAGAACCGGATTCCTACCAATATCTTTTCCATCAACAATAATTAATCTTTCAGGGTCTTTTTCTCTAATTCCTTCTACTACGGCTCTAACAATTTCAATATATCTGACTTCATTTGTATTCTTCGGAGGTTCATTCATAAGATCAAAACTAAGCTGAGAATTTGAAATACCTTTGTAACGTTCAGCAAAATATTCCCAATGATAAACAAATGCATTAAGAGCTTTTTGCATATTCTCGGTTGTATCATCAAAAAGATCAAAGGGTTCAAGATCTCTTCCATTTATACAATATCCAGGTACTCGATGAAAATTAAGATTGATATGAACATTATATTGCTTTCCAAATTCTACAACTTCATCAATATCTTTCATTACATCTTCATTAATTGTAAACCAGTCATCTTTAGAAGCCCAGTTCCAGTAGGACATTGGTATCCGTGCAAAATCAAATCCCCATTCCGCCATGATCTCAAAATCTTCTTCTTCAAATTTTCTTCTTGGTCCTGTACCACCGGTTTTTTGTGTAAGGTTAAAACCTTTATAAGCCGGAAATGTCCAGGATGGTTTTTCGGATTTCGCCAAAGTTTTAATACCCAACCCTGATAAAGAAATTGCAGCCATGGCAGTACTGCTTGTTTTTATAAAATCGCGTCTTTTCATATAGGATTATTCCTTTCAAATTGTTTATATGCTTTGTTTTAAAATTATTTTAAAATCGGGTAATGGATTTTAGGCTGAGATAAATTAACCTATGGCAATTCATCCCATTAAAAGCAAATGTATTACTTATTAGTCCAATTAATATCCCATAAAAAATTTGTCTCGAACTCAATGTTTGACCTCCTTTTGATTAATAATTAATTTATTAACACTCTCTGATACAAGGTAGTAATGAAGTAACTTCAAATTTTCATCCCATTTATTGTTTGGTTTGTATGATATTGTTTTTTTCTCCGTGGGAATTAAATCAAAATAGTTATCTGACAGAAATCCCTCCGAGCCCTGAATATTTATCTTTACATTTTTTGCTATTTTTTTTGAGTTAAGAATTATCTGATAATCGTTATCAACTTTTTCTATAAAATAAGTAATCTGAGGATTTTCCAGAGTTAAATGCTTTAAATAGTTGAAATAAAAAATATTCTCAGAAAAGAGAGAAAAATATTCCCAATCTACTTCTCCTATCCATTGATGTTCCTGCTCATTTAATCTGTAATATGGATCAGAAATTTCTTTATTGTTCAATAAATCAAGATGAATATTCCCCGGGACTTTTGCTTCCTTCCATTCGGCAGAGTTATCTTGTTTGTATTTCCAGTTATTATTTAAATAAATTCTATTCATAACTAGGTTTCATTAAACAGGATTAATCATTATCTAATTTATCATACCAGTTTTTCTTGAGTAGAAATGAAGTTAACAGTGCTATAACCACAAGGACGATTAATAAATCCCAGTTTTTAATTACAAAAGCTAAAGGTGCCGCCATAAGTGAAATCTGCCATACAATTCCTATAAGGATATTAATCATATCCCTCCCGAAATTTTTATTCTCCCGGAATCCTGGATTATGCAATTTGACTTTTTCCTTAATTGGTTTCCAGAAGCCCCATGGTTTTACTGAAGTATAAAATTTCATAAGCAATTCTTCTTTCTCAGGCTTAGTGAGCCATGTTCCAATTAAGCTTCCAAGCATGGAAATTCCAAGTATATAGGGATAAACAAACAGTGGATTTGTTCCTTTAAATGCAACGGGCATAATTAAAGCGATAATCAAACCTGCAAGCATTCCCCAAAAGTATCCATAGCTGTTAAACCGCCACCAATACCATTTCAATGTATTTGCTGCAGCGGAACCACCCCACAACGCACCGACAATCCATTGTGTTGCTGTATCAACAGACTCAATAACAAACCCGAATAAAATACTTGCAACAGTTACAACTGCCGAAATAATGTAACTCATTTTAATATATGTTTCATTAGAAGCATTTGGTTTGAAATATTTTTTGTAAATATCATTAACTATATAAGCGGGTCCTAAATTCAAAAAAGAAGATGTAGTTGACATATAAGCAGAAAACATTCCGGCGAGAATCAATCCCATTAACCCAACAGGAATAAAGTTGCTTATTGCAAAAGGTAATATTAATTCAAAATCAATATCCGCCCCCATCGCTTTTAACTGTGGACTGAAAAATGCCAGCGCTAAAATAGTAAGTCCCCCAATCATAAGGTAACGTGGAAGAGAAACAACAATAACAGCCAGACCATTCATCATTGCGGCTTCTCTTGCAGTACGGGCAGCCAAAATTCTTTGCAGACTTTGTGTTGCTACAGGTCCCGCCAGACTTACAAAAAGCCCTTTAAAGAGAGTCATCATTATGAAAATTACAAATAATGAATAGCCGTCAGATTCAATTCTTGTATTAACAGAATCCATTATTCCTGTCCAGTCGAGATTAAGGTTCCACCCGAACAAAATATTTTGCCAACCATCTGGTACAACTGAGACTATCATTTGAGGTGAGACTTTATTCATAGCGATTACTGCAATGATAATTCCGGATATTGTCATTAATATGTACTGCAGGACATCAGTCAGTACAACACCAAACATTCCGCCTCTTATAACGTATATCCCGGTCGCAATGGTAATTATTATGGCATATACTTCCGGTGACCAATCCCAGGGAAGAAAAATTTTAGCAAACTTGCCTATTCCCACAAATCCATAACTTAAAAATCCGATAATAGATATTACAGAAAAGATGACTGTTACCATGTGTGCGAGTCTTCCGCCGTTTGTTTCCTGGTCAAATCTTGTGGCAATCCATTCTGCACCGGTAAGAACATTTGACCTCCTTAGCCATGCAGCAAGATAGACCATTAAAAAAATCTGGTTAAACAGGGGCCACACCCATGGAATAAAAACGCTTTTCATACCATAGACAAAAAGAATATAAACAAGCCACATTGTTCCCGAGATATCGAACATACCCCCTGCATTTGAAACGCTGAGATAATACCAGGGAATTGTTTTACTGCCGAGAAAATATGAATTGAGATCTTTTGAAGCCTTGCCGGACATATATGATCCTGCAACGATCATTCCAATAAGGTATAGAATAAGAATGGCAATATCTATTATTTGCAGCTGCATTAATTTTAATTCAAAAGTTATTTTTAATTATCACTAAGAATTTCATTAAGTAAATTATGAATCTTATTGAGCAGAACTATCCCTAAAACTTCCAATCTTCATTGATTAGAAATCCTACAAGCTTTAAGCAGGGAATATTGAAATGTTTACAAATATTTGGAATTTTTGCGCCATTATCTTTGAAATCTTCTTCGGTGACAACTGTTCCCCCAATAATTCTGGCTTTTGCTATAACAAATGGATCAGCAAAATACCCGCCGGACAATATTTTTTTCTTTTCTAAATTTTGTTGGAAATGTGTTACTGAATAAATTTCTGTTATAAAACTAAATTCTTCAGGTGCTGGAGTTGAGAAAAACTCTTTATTATGTCTTATAAATGAGTCTATTTTATCATCATCAAATTTACCTGTAAGTTCATTTCTTACTTCACGGACCGAGATAACATTTTCTTCATTCACAATCTTATCCAACTTTTCCCAGAAGGATGGAAAACGATCTATGTAATAATGATTTAGAATATTTGAGAGTGAACTGTTATCTAATACATAAATCATTTCTTCCTTCCTCCTTCCATAACAAGATTTTCAAACTTAGGAAGGTTTTTTGTTTTTACATTCAAATATTCTGCAACGCTATCCAATGATATTTTATTCTGATAGTATTTACCATAAACAAGACTTATGTATCTATCCCCTAAGTATGATTTCTTAGTGTAATAATAACTTCCTCCATCACTTTCTTCTCTTTTATCCTGTGCCTGCTTGATCCATTTAGCTGCCATTTC
>CAZECH010000054.1:0-11175 GCA_964510675.1 uncultured Ignavibacteriaceae bacterium | reverse complement strand
AATTAATGAACGCTTCTGAAAAACTTAAAAAGAAAAATGAAGAGGGAAAATTTATTTGTGTTGGTTTAGATACAGATGAAGAAAAAATACCTCAATACCTCAAATCAATAACCAATCCTGTTCTTGAATTTAACAAAAATATTATTGAAGCTACATCGGAATTTGCAGCCGCTTACAAAATCAATTTTGCATTTTATGAAAAACTTGGTTCTAAAGGATTTGATATTATTACTCAAAGCCTAAAGCTTATCCCCAAAGATTTATTGGTTATTGCAGATGCTAAACGGGGAGACATCGGCAACACATCTAAGTATTATGCCGAATCTGTATTTAATTATTTTGGATTCGATTCGATAACTATAAACCCTTATATGGGAGAAGATTCAGTAAAACCTTTTCTTGAGTTTAACGATAAATTAATTTTTATTCTTGCTTTAACATCAAATCCTGGCGCAGATGATTTTGAGAAATTAGAATTGAATGATGGCAGTTACTTATTTCAAAAAGTGATTGAAAAAGTACATCAATTGAACAATGAAAAAAATTGCGGGATAGTTTTTGGAGCAACAAAACTTCAGGAACTTCAGGAAAATATTGATTCATTTAATAATCTTCCTGTTTTGCTTCCGGGGGTTGGTGCTCAAGGTGGAAGTCTTGAGGAGGTTATGAAATTATTCATAATAAAGAAAAGGTTTGATTTGCTCATAAACATAAGCAGGGGAATAATTTATAAAGATAATAGCCCCAATTTTGCATTATCTGCAAAAGATGAAATCATTTATTTGAATAGCCAGGTTAATAAACTTCTTAAAAAATAAAGTTTTCTTCTTTCACTCTTTGTGAAGCAAGTAAATTATTACTTATTTTACTACAGTTGATAATCTATAATAGTAAAAGGATGTTTTAACACCTTTGTAAGCAGAATTTTTCTGTGATTTTTTTAGGGGAGAGTTCAATTCTCCGGTTCTTTCTCATCGAGGTTCCTTATGGAAAAAAAAATAAAATATTTAGAGAAATTTCTTTACGAAATTTGGAAAGATCAAAAGTTCGAGATTGATCTTATTACCAAAGAGGGTGAAAAAATTACGGTAATTGATTCAGGTCATGAGAACAAGGAGCTTGGTGGTCCTGATTTTCTTAATGCAAGAATAAAAATAGGGAATATTACTTATTGTGGTGATGTGGAGATTGATACTTTTTATACTGACTGGAAGAATCATGGACACAATCTTAACAAGAAATACAACCGGGTAATATTACACACCACAATAAATCACGATTCAAACAATTCATACGTTTACTCCCAGGAAGGAAGAAAAATTCAATCAATTCCTTTAGAGAGTTTTCTTCAAACTGATTTAAGAGATAATATTCAAAGTGCGATTCTGAAGGAGAGAAAAAACCGTATAAACAAAATGCCATGTGTAGAAATAAATGATATTATTGATAAAAAAAGTAAAATTGATTTTTTATTTGATCTCGGTATTGCTAGGTTTAAGAAAAAAACTTCCAGGATGATTGAACGTCTGAAAGAGTTGAAATATCTGAAAGAATTAAATCTTAAAGAACCGGTAGTGAAGTATTCTCTTGATGAAAATTTTTATAATAAAACTTATACTGTTGAGGACTTTAAAGATGCAGATTTGTGGAAACAGCTTTTTTATGAACAGGTTTTTGAAGCACTTGGTTACTCTAAAAATAAAAATGAGTTTTTACAGCTTGCTACTTATGCGGAATATTCCTTCATAAAAAAATTTTCTAAAGATGCGGATTTACTGAACAAGATAGAAACAGTTTTATTTCATGTAAGCGGAACAATTCCGGAATTAAATCTAAACCAGGACGAGGAAACACTGGAATACATAAAAAATCTTAAAGAAACATGGAATAAAATTAAGCCGCTCTATGATAGTGAGACATTAAATCCTGAAGATTGGCATTTTTATAAACTTCGCCCGCCAAATTTTCCAACTATTAGAATTGCAGGTGGTGCGGTGATAATTTACAGGATGATAAGAGAAAATCTGTTAAGCAATATTGTTAAAATATTTAAAGGATCAGGCAGCTTTAGAAATATTGTTAAAGATCTGCATGAAAAGATTATTGTTAAAGGAGACGGCTATTGGCAAAAGTATTATAACTTCGGGCAGAAGATTAGATCGGAAACTAAATATTTTATCGGGCTTTCAAGAGCGGACGAAATAATAGTTAATATTATACTTCCATACGTCTCTGTTTATTTTGATATGTTTGGTGAAAAGGAGTTATCTAAGAAAGTATTAAAACTTTACATTAACTACTATCAAAACAGCGAAAATAATCTTGTTCAGGAAGTATCATCAACACTTCAATTAGAAGATGTAGAGAAAAGAAGTGTTTTATACCAGGGAATGATTGAACTTTTCCGTTCCTATTGTTCAAGAACAAAATGTATGGAGTGCACAATCGGAAAACGTGTTTTTAATTAAATCCCCAGGAATTTCAACGAATTGTCTAAGTGTGTTTACGTATACCGATCCGCAGCTACACGCATGTAGGGATTTTAACTAGCACTTCAATTTTATTACTTACCTGTCTCAAGAAACACGAAATTCCCTGGTCAAGAGATAAGTGTATGAGTTAACATCGGAAAGGCCCCACATACATTTTAAAGAAATTTTTAAAGAGAAAATTCCTAAATTCTAACTACAATAATAATTCTATATTGATATGTATAATCTTTCTTATTTTAAAGAAAATGACAAAGAAGTCATTCTTCATTTCATTCATCAACATCCTTTTGCATTTTTAACCGGATGCTCTGAAAATGGTAAACCGGTTGCTACACAAGTGCCGGTATTTATTGAAGAAAGGGAAGGGAAGCTTTTTCTTATGGGGCATATAATGAGACAAACAGATCATCATACAGCATTTGAAAAAAATCCCAATGCTCTCGCTGTCTTTGCCGGGTCTCATACTTATGTAAGTGCAAGTTGGTATAGTAATCCTCACCAGGGCTCAACCTGGAATTATATGAGCGTACATGTAAAAGGATTGCTGCATTTTCTTGATGAGGATGGTCTGATCAACATACTCAGGAAAACTACTTTGTATTTTGAAAACGGTAATTCCCAATCGCCAACTGTATTTGATAACCTTCCTAAGGAATACATTAACAAAATGCTCAAAATGATTATAGCATTTGAAATAGAAGTAACAGGAATTGATAACGTGTTTAAGTTAAGTCAGAACCGGGATGAAGAAAGCTATCATAATATTATTGAAAAGTTACAGCAGCGGGGAAGCGACGGTAAATATATTGCAGAGGAAATGAGAAAAAGGAGTTCACAGTTATTTGATAAGGCAGATAAACTGTAGTATGGAAAACTTAACGATCTTCGGAAAAGAAATAATTGATGAGAAATCAATTGCCCAGATTAAAAGATGTATCTCAGAAGGGGATATCGGTGTACTGACTGCTGATGCACATTATGGTTATGGGCATCCGATTGGAGGTGCTGTTGCATATAAAAATAAAATATCTCTTTCGGGTGTGGGATTTGATATTGCTTGTGGAAATAAAGCGGTAAGAACAAATATAAAAGCAGATGATATTAATGTGTCTAAAGTAATGGATGAAATTTTCAGAAGAATTTCTTTTGGAATAGGCAGGCACAATAATGAACCTGTAGATCATCCTGTTTTTGAGAAAATTAGGAAAGCTGATTTTGTTCCTCAAAGATCTTTACTTGAATTAGCCAAAGAACAATTAGGAACAGTTGGTTCAGGTAATCACTTTGTTGATCTGCTCAAAGATGATGACGGCTGGTTATGGATTGGTGTTCATTTTGGGTCGAGAGGTTTCGGGCATAAAACGGCAATGGGATTTATAGCGATGTCACAGGGATATGATTTCAACGACAAAGGAAAAGAAGGCGGAATGGATTCACCGCCGATTTTGTTTGATTTAAATTCAGAGATAGGTCAATCTTATATTGCCGCAATGCATCTGGCTGGCGAATATGCTTATGCTGGTCGTGATATGGTTGTGAAAAAAGTTCTGGAAATTCTTGATGGTGAATCAAATTATGAAGTTCATAATCATCATAACTTTGCATGGCCGGAGAAACACTTTGGTGAGAAATACTGGGTTGTTCGTAAAGGCTGCACTCCTGCATTTCCCGGACAAAAGGGATTTGTTGGTGCAACAATGTCTGATACTTCCGTAATTATTGAAGGTGTTGAAAGTGATCTATCAAAGAAAGGATTATACTCCACAGTTCATGGAGCAGGCAGAAGTATGTCCAGAACTGAAGCTGCAGGAAAAAAGAAATGGCGTCGTGACAGAAATGGAGTTTCAAGACCAACCATTGTAGCAAAAGGTAAAGTAGATTTCGATGCAGTTAAGAAAAGGATGAAGATAAATAAAATTGAACTTCGTGGTTCAGGTGCAGATGAAGCTCCTGAATGTTACAAAAAATTAAGTGAAGTTCTTGAATACCAGGGTGAAACAATTAAGGTTTTGTTTAAACTGCATCCGATTGGAGTTGCAATGGCAGGTTCGGAAGTTTATGATCCATATAAGGATTAGGGATTATTTTTGCTCGAATTATTACCTATTCTTCACGTAGATCAGTTTTAATTTTCCTTTTAGATTTTCCTCGATTTCAAATTTATTTGTAGATTTAATTAATGGAGTCAGTTTCTGAAATCCATAATTTCTCGGATCAAAATTTGGCTGCTTCTTTTGCAGAAGATTTCCAACATCACCTAAAAATGCCCATCCACCTTCATCTGCAAGATCCGTTACTGTGGATGAAATTAATTTAATAACCTCCGGGGTAATTTTTTCCACTTCATTTTTCTTTGAAGTTTTCCCTCTGGTAATATCATATTCGCCACTACCGATGGATTCATCGGATTTATTTTTAAGAATTTCTATGTAGATAAATTTATCACAAGCTACAATAAAGGGTTTCGGGGTTTTCTTTTCACCTATCCCATAAACTTTCATTCCTGCTTCACGCAGCCGGGTAGCCAGTCTTGTAAAATCGCTGTCGCTTGAAACTAAACAAAATCCGTCAACTATTTCAGAATATAAAACATCCATGGCATCAATGATCATTGCAGAATCTGTTGCATTTTTCCCGGTAGTGTAACTGTATTGTTGAATCGGTGTTATTGCATTTTCCAGCAGTATATTTTTCCATTTGGTAGGATTAGGTTTGGTCCAGTCTGCATAAATTCTTTTGATAGTAGGATTGCCGTACTTTGCAATTTCTTCCATCATCTCTTTAACATATGCTGATGGAATATTATCTCCATCAATCAATACTGCGAGTTTTAAATCTGTTTCCATTTATTTTTTTTATTTTGTGAAATATATTACTAATCTAATATTATCTATAATCCAATTGGAATCAATCTCAATTATTAAAATAACATTTATTCTTCACTTTATATTTGATATAGCTTATACCAAATCAAGTCGTATTTCAGATGAACTGTTTTTTAACTGGTAGAAAAATCTATTATCTTATTTTTATCATTTTATCATTTTATCATTTTAACATTTTCTTAATGAAAATATTATTTCTTTTACTTCCGATCTTTTTTAATTCGACTATTG
Source organism: uncultured Ignavibacteriaceae bacterium (assembly GCA_964510675.1). Taxonomy (GTDB): domain Bacteria; phylum Bacteroidota; class Ignavibacteria; order Ignavibacteriales; family Ignavibacteriaceae; genus RBG-16-34-14. The sequence goes on along the minus strand of CAZECH010000054.1, from coordinate 5,567 downwards.
CTCAGAATTACAATTCTCAAAATTTAATCTCCAAAGAAAATCTTATAAAACATACTCTTGCACTTGGTTCGGATGAATTTGAAGGAAGAGGTACAGGTGAGAGAGGTGGAAATAAAGCAGCTCAATATCTTGCAAAGGAATTCTCAAAATTAAATTTAAAACCATTGGGTGATGACAGTACATATTTTCAGAATATAAGAATGCACGGTGGAAAACCTCTGGCAACATCAGAATTAATACTGCATAACGGAGATAAAAAAATAAAATTTAATTTATGGGAGGATTATCTTCTTTATTTTTCCGGTGAGCAGACTTTTATTCCAGCTCCAGTTGAATTAGTATTTGCCGGTTATGGAATTGTAGCACCCGAATATGATTACAACGATTACCAGACAATATATGTTGAAGGGAAAATTGTTGTGTTCCTTGATGGTGAACCTCTTTCAGAAGATGCTGCATTCTTTGATGGTGAAAGACCGACAATCCATTCATATCCTGATGTAAAACAAAGAGTTGCTTTATCAAGAGGTGCAAGGGGAAGTATAATAATTCCAAATTATAAAGATGGATTTTATTCCGGTTGGGAGAATCTTAAGAAGGAATTTTCCTTTGAGGATGTTACACTTGCTTACTCGGTTACAAATACTCTCGCTTTACTTTTTAATCCTGAAAGTGCAGGAGCCTTGTTTTTGAATTCGGAATATTCTCTACCTGAAATTTTTGAAATTCATTCAAAAGGTTATATGCGAAGTTTTGAAATTAAGTGCGGACTTTCATTCAAAGGAGTATTTAAGGAAAGAGATTTTATTGCTTCAAATATTATCGGTATGATTGAAGGAGCTGATCCTGATTTAAGAGATTCTTACATTATCATTTCAGCTCATTATGATCATCTCGGAATTGGTAATCCTGTTAAACGTGATTCAATCTATAATGGAGTATTTGATAATGCAATTGGAGTATCAACATTACTTGAACTTGCAAGAATTTTTTCTAAAGAAACAAAACCTGAGAGATCAATTATATTTCTTCTTCTTACAGCAGAAGAAAAAGGATTGCTTGGCTCTATTTATTATACAGATAATCCAATCGTTCCGTTATATAAAACTATTGCAAATGTAAATATTGATGGGATAGCTTTGTTTGATAATTTCAAAAGCATTATTGGAGTTGGTGCAGAGTTTTCAACTTTAACGGAATTCCTTGAAAACACTGCTAAGAAAAATAATGTTAGAATAACAGAAATCCCGGAAGACTTCAAGAACTATGATGCATTTTCAAGATCGGATCAAATAATTTTTGCGAGTGCAGGAATCCCTTCTATTCTTATTATGGAAGCACCGGATTATGTAAGCATTTCAAAAGAAGAAGGATTAAAAAAGTTTATACACTATAGCGACAATGTTTATCATACACCTTTTGACGACCTGAACCAGTTTATGAATTTTGATGCTGCAGTTCAACACGCAGATATAATTTATGATTTTTGTTACCTTCTTTCCGAATCAGAAAATATTCCTGCATGGAAAAATAATTCGCCATACATTTATGCAAGGCTTCGTTCAATAGCTGAAAAAAGATGAATAAAAAATTTTTATTTCTTCTTATAATCTCTTTTACTCTTCTCAATTGTTCAGGTTCTAAAAATAATTCCGGGCAGACTATCCGAATAAAAGGTTCCGACACGATGTTATTTCTCACCAATTTTCTTGCAATTGAGTACATGAAAAAAAATCCTCTTATATCAATTTATGTTGAAGGTGGAGGAACTGCAATTGGAATTAAAGCTTTGGGAGAAGGATCGATTGATATTTGTACCGCATCCCGGACTTTAAAAGGGGAAGAAGTAAAAATTATTGCAGATAATTATCGAACTGTTGGTATGTCAACAATCATTGCAAAAGATGCATTAAGCATTTTTGTAAATCTTAAAAATCCGATTGATAATATTTCACTTGAAGATGTTAAAAAAATATTTAAATGTGTAGCAAAAAGATGGAATCAATTAGGATGGGATGATAAGGAAATTACTGCTGTTAGCCGTAATCCTAATTCAGGTACATATCTTTATTTTAAAGAGCATATTCTTGAAGGTGAAGATTACTGTGAAGAGGTCCAGATTAAACCAACGACCGAAAGTATTGTAAAGTTTATCTCAGAAAATAATTATTCAATTGGTTATGGGGGAATTGGGTATTTAACAGACTCGGTTAAATCATTAAAAATTAATGGAATAAGTCCGACCGAAGAAAGTGTAATAGAAGATGTTTATCCAATCAGCAGGTATCTTCACTTTTATACCTTAAAACAACCTGAAGGGGAAATCAAAAAGTTTATTGATTGGGTAATTTCAAATGAAGGGCAGAAGGTTGTACGGGAATCAGGATATATTCCAATTTGGGGAAGTGTTTTCATAAAATAGACTAAAAACACATGTGAACTTTTTAATCTTGACATTCTTTATTGATATAGTTACATTTCGTTAGTTAACGAAATGAAATTATGAGAATGATTAAAAACAATACGAAAATATTCAAAGTTCTCTCCGATCCTAACCGACTACGTACCCTCAAAATGCTTCAGTCAAAATCTCTCTGTGTATGCGAAATTACAGAAGTACTTCAACTTGCAACTTCGACTGTATCTAAACATTTAAGCATACTCAAAGAAACCGGTTTTATTATTGAGGTGAGGGATGGTAAATGGGTTAACTATATGATCAATCCTCGTCCATCTGATGCAAGGATATCATCTATTCTATCTACTCTTGACTTTTGGATCGCTGACGATCTATTAATCATTTCCGATAAACATAAAGTTCAAAAAGTCGATCGTAATAAAGTTTGCTCGAGATAAAAAAGAGTAATGAATAATTCGATACTTGGCGAATTGTAGAAACAAGATATGATATATGAATTGGAAAGAACAATACAAAAGTTTTTTATGGATACTAGGATTTTTTCTATTTGCATACTTTATGCCGATAGAAAACTCCACTTTTAAATCAGCACTAAATGAAGCATTTGTCCTTGCAAAGTGGTACGCGCAGGAACATGTTTTGCTTTGTCTCATCCCCGCATTTTTTATAGCGGGTACAATTGCAGTTTTCGTAAGTCAGGCATCGGTTGTGAAATACTTTGGTGCAAAAGCAAAAAAATGGGTTGCATATCTTGTTGCCGCAGGTTCAGGAACTGTACTCGCTGTTTGTTCCTGCACTGTGCTTCCATTGTTTTCAAGTATTCATAAACGGGGTGCGGGATTAGGACCAGCAGTTGCTTTTCTTTATTCGGGACCTGCGATAAATATTCTTGCAATAATATTAACTGCGAGAATACTTGGATTCGAATTAGGTGTTGCGCGAATAATTGGGGCAGTCTCATTCAGTATTATAATTGGTTTAATAATGTCTTTCATCTATCGCAAAGAAGAAAAAGAAAAAGCCAATGCACAACTTGCAATGCCCGATATACTGGAAGACCGACCCATCTGGCAAACAGCCGCACACTTTTTCATCCTGGTTGCAATTCTTGTTTTTGTCAATTGGGGTAAACCCGATACAACCGAAGGCATCTGGTACTTTATGTTCGCCAACAAATGGTTTATCACAAGTGTGTTCGGATTAGCATTTGCGCTATCAATGACTTACATAATTAAAGTTAAAAAATTATATGTTGCTCTTGGTACGTTAGCAGTAATCATAGCAGGTCTTATCTTTTATTCTAATCCACTTATCCCTTTTATTGTTGGAGTAATTGCTACAACAGTCATTTTAAGTTATTCAGAAGATGAACCAAACCAATGGCTCGGTGAAAGCTGGGGATTTGCAAAACAGATTATGCCGTTGCTCGCAGCCGGAGTTCTTGTCGCTGGTTTTCTTCTTGGTTCACAAAGTAATCCAAACGGAATAATACCAAATGAATGGATTGCAAATTTAGTCGGAGGAAATTCTCTGTTCTCAAATTTCTTTGCTTCTGTAACAGGCGCGTTTATGTACTTTGCAACTCTTACAGAGATACCAATTGTACAAGGTTTAATTTCAAGCGGAATGGGAAAAGGCCCTGCACTTGCTTTATTACTTGCAGGTCCTGCACTCTCATTACCAAATATGTTAGTTATAAGAAGTGTAATGGGAACACAAAAAACAGTAGTGTTTGTTTCATTAGTAATTGTAATGGCAACCCTGAGCGGATTGATTTATGGGTCACTGTTTTAATTGTTAAATGGTTTAATTGTCAAATTGTTTTAATCAATGCAACAATTTAACAGTTAAAAAATTGATGAACTGTTATTATAAAGGAAATAAATGAAGAAAAGAATTTTAATACTCTGTACAGGTAATAGCTGCCGCAGCCAAATGGCAGAAGGATTTCTAAAATCATTTGATAAAAACCTGGAAGTATTTTCTGCCGGAACAAAACCATCCGACAAAGTAAATCCAAAAGCTATCCAGGTGATGAAGGAAATTGGTATGGATATAAGTTCGGGAGTTCCCGAAGATGTTGACAAATACTTACAACAACCGTTTGATTATGTGCTTACGGTTTGCGATGACGCTAAAGAAACCTGCCCTGTTTTTATTGGTAAGGTAAAACATCAATTACACATAGGATTTGAAGATCCTGCAGACGCAACAGGAACTGAAGAAGAAATTCTGGCTGTCTTTAGAAGAGTACGTGATGAAATCAAAAGAGATTTTTTTGAGTTTTATTTGAAAGAGTTAAAATAACTCTATGAATCCTCTATGTAACTCCGTGCAGAAAATTATACAGAGAAATCACTGAAAAGGCACTGAGAGTCACGAAGAATATTTGAAGGAGAAAAAATGTTAGATATTAAAATTCTTGGTACAGGCTGTACAAATTGTATCAAGTTAGAAAATATTGTCAGAGAAGTTATAGTTGAAAATAATCTTGATGCGGATATTGAAAAAGTAACAGACAAAGAAAAATTTATGGACTACGGAGTTATGCTTACTCCCGGTTTGGTTGTAAACAGTAAAGTTCTTTCAAGCGGAAAGATTCCAACAAAATCCACATTAGCACATTGGATAAAAGATATAAACGATAAAATCTAATAGAGATTAAGAATAGATGAGTACATTAACAAAAAAACTTTCATTCTTAAACCGCTACTTAACGCTGTGGATATTCCTCGCAATGTTTGTCGGAGTATTCTCCGGTTATCTTTTCCCCGGCATTGTGGATTTCTGGAATTCGTTCCAAAGCGGAACTACGAATATTCCAATTGCAATTGGACTCATTCTTATGATGTATCCGCCGCTTGCAAAAGTTAAGTACGAAGAACTGCCGGATGTTTTTAGAAATGTTAAAGTGCTTACTCTTTCGCTTGTGCAGAACTGGATAATTGGTCCCATACTGATGTTCGCGCTCGCTGTAATTTTTTTACAAGATTATCCTGAATATATGGCGGGACTAATATTGATAGGACTGGCACGCTGCATAGCGATGGTTATTGTCTGGAATGAACTTGCAAAAGGTGATACTGAATATGCTGCCGGATTAGTCGCGTTCAATTCAATCTTCCAGGTTTTATTCTTCTCAATTTAT
>CAZECH010000053.1:0-11330 GCA_964510675.1 uncultured Ignavibacteriaceae bacterium | reverse complement strand
GGGATTATTTATAAAATTTTTCCAGAATAATAATAAAGCACATTTTGATAGAAGGGCGATTTAGAATCTTTACACAAAAACATAACCGTTCTCCTTTCGGAGTTGCAGGACTAAAACCAAAAGTCGGTACATTTTCGGTACAATGGTCAGAGGGATAATAACGAGAGGTGAAAATAAACCTTCAAAACAATTTAGTTTCAAAGGTTTTTTAGTACACCCGGAAGGATTTGAACCCTCAACCTCTTGATCCGTAGTCAAGCGCTCTATCCAATTGAGCTACGGGTGCAAATTAATAAATGATGAGTGTGAAAAAATAGTATAAAAATGTTGTTCTTCAAATTCTTTAAAATAAAAAAGCCGGACTCATTTCTAAACTAAAATTGATTACTTGTTTCTATCCTGAAATAAGATTTCTTAAAACTATCATTTCTATAATTAGAAAAAATGTACCAGTACTTAAAATTACCGGTTTATAATTCTTTTGAGTTTTTAGTATATTCGTCTAACTTTTTTCAAACAGAGAATGTAAAATGTTATTTAATGGAACAGGAACAGCTTTAATCACTCCATTTAATGAAGATTATAGTGTTGATTATGAAGCATTAAAAAAAATATCAACATTCCAGGTTAACAATAATATTGATGCTTTGATTATTCTTGGTACGACAGGTGAATCACCCGTTATTTCCATTGACGAAAGAAAAAAAATAATTGAAACTTCCCTGGAAGCAGCAAATGGAAAAACAAAGATAATTATTGGAACCGGCACAAACGATACAAGGAAAGTTGTAGAACTAAATAAAATTGCTGAAGATTATAAAGTGGATGGACTACTTATTGTTAACCCTTATTATAATAAGGGAACTCAGGAAAGTTTAGTTGAACACTACAAATATATCTCTGAAAGAACTTCGCTGCCCATTACTTTGTATAACGTTCCTTCAAGAACGAGTATGAATTTACTGCCTGAAACAATTGTGAAGATACATAATGAATGCAAAAATGTTGTTGCTGTAAAAGAAGCAAGTGGAAATATTTCTCAGATTGCCCACCTGTTTTCCATTAAACCGGATTCCTTAAGTGTTCTTTCCGGAAATGATGACCAGACACTTGCTATAATGGCATTGGGAGGGGATGGAATAATCAGTGTCTTTTCAAATGCTTATCCAAAAGAAATGAAACAACTTACTAATGCTTTATTGAAAAATGATTTGCTTAATGCACAACATCTTAATAATAAATATTTAAAAATGATGAATCTTCTTTTTGTTGAAACAAGTCCGTCTCCAATAAAATTTATAATGCATAAAAAAGGATTTTGTAAAAACATTTTAAGACTTCCTCTTATTCCTGTTAATGATAAATCCGGAAAAGCTTTAATTGATGAGATGAATAATTTTTAAGGAATCATCTTGTCAAAAAAAATTAAATATGGTTTGATCGGGAGCAGTGGAAGGCTTGGTGGGGAGGTGATTAATGTTTTTAAAGAAAAAGGACATGAACTTGTTTACGAAGCCGATATAAATGGTGATAAGCAAAAAGACAAACCGGAATTACTCATAGATTGTTCACTTCCTGTAGCTCTGACTAAAACATTAGAGTTGGTTAGAAAATTTAAAATCCCATTAATTGTTGCCACAACAGGACTAACTGTCACTGACCTTCAGAAACTCAGAGATTTATCGCAGAATTCTCCTGTTGTACAAAGTTTCAATTTTTCGATTGGTATACAAGTTCTTCTTAAATTAACTGAGATTGCAGATAAAGTTTTAAATGATTGGGATGTTGAAATATCTGAAACTCATCACCGATTTAAAAAAGATAAACCATCCGGTACGGCTTTAATGATAAAAGATAAATTAACTTCAAAAGCTGTAAACATTTCTTCACTAAGATTAGGAAACATCGTCGGAGATCATACAGTTACATTCGGTGGATTAGGAGAAACAATTTCAATAAATCATCATGCAATTTCAAGGAGAACATTCGCAGAGGGAATTCTTAAATCAACGGAATTCTTATTAAATAAAAAAAATGGTTTTTATTCATTTAAAGAAGTAGTATTTAACAGTTAAAATGAATTCATACGAAATAATAAACTATATCGCCAACGCAGAAAAGAAAACTCCTTTAAAGGTTTTTTTGAAAGGTGAACTTGATAAAATAGATTTTAGCAAACTCGAATTCTTTGGTGGAATAGATTTTGGAATTCTTTTCTGTGAATTAAAAGATTTTAATGAACTCTATGAAAGTAATAAAAACTTTATTTCAAATTATAGAATTGAAAACGACAGAAGAAATTCAGCTATTCCACTTGCCGATCTGAAAAAATATAACGCAAGGATTGAACCCGGTTCGGTTATTCGCGATCTTGTTGAAATAGGTGATCATTGTATTATAATGATGGGTGCTGTGTTAAATATAGGCGCTGTTATCGGTGAAAGAACAATGATAGACATGAATGTTGTAGTTGGAGGAAGAGTAATTATTGGGAAGAATTGCCACATAGGTGCAGGTGCAGTCCTTGCCGGAGTAATTGAGCCTCCGAGTGCTGATCCTGTAACAATTGATGATGATGTACTTATTGGAGCGAATGCAGTTGTGTTAGAAGGAGTGAAAGTTGGGAAAGGTGCTGTTATTGCTGCAGGATCTGTTGTTGTAAAAAATGTTGAACCTTATACTGTTGTTGCAGGTGTTCCTGCTAAGTTTCTTAAAAAAGTTGATGAAAAGACAAAAATTAAAACTCAACTTATGGAAGAATTGAGAAAGCTCTGATTCTTATGCCTATAATTGTTCAGAAATATGGCGGAAGTTCTCTTTCAGATATTGATATGATAAAAAAAGTTGCTTCGCTAATTACTATTGTAAGAAAAGCAGGTAATGATGTTGTAGTTGTTGTATCTGCAATGGGGAAGACAACTGATTCATTAATCTCAACAGCAAACAGCATTTCTTCAGATCCTCCAAGAAGAGAAATTGATATGCTTCTAAGTACAGGTGAAAGAATTTCAATGTCTTTATTGTGTATTGCTTTAAATGATCTTGGGATTAAAGCTGTTTCTCTGACCGGTTCCCAAGCAGGAATCATTACAAATGATAGGCACACAGATGCAAGAGTTATCGAAGTTCGTCCATTTCGAATACAGGATGAACTTGAACATGGTAATGTGGTTGTCGTTGGAGGTTTCCAGGGAGTTAGTTATAAAAGAGATATAACTACATTAGGCAGGGGAGGCTCCGATACTTCTGCTATAGCAATTGCAGCAGCATTAAATGCAGAAAGATGTGAAATATATTCTGATATTGATGGAGTGTATTCTGCTGATCCATCTCTTATAAAGAATGCTCAGCATCTTCCGGAAATATCTTACCAGCAAATGCAGGAAATGAGCATTTCCGGAGCAAAAGTACTAAATGCACAAGCAGTTCAGTTTGCTAAAGAAGCACAAATTTCTATTTATGCAAGAAGTGCTCATAGTCCAGGTAAAGAAACAATAGTAAGATTATTGAAACCGGAACTCTCTTCTGGAATTAAAGCTGTTGTTCATGAATTTGAAGTTGCCAAGGTTATCTTTTCTATGAAACGGGAAGAGAATTTTGAGTATATACTTTCTTATTTTGAAAAAAACCAAATACCAATTAAGGAACTCAATTTATTTACTGAAGAAGAAACCGGAACCAATTCTAAAATATCTTTTGTTGTTTCCATTAAAAACTTAATAGGCTGGGAAAAAAGAAAAACCGAACTACTGAATAAATTCAGTGAACAAATAAAATTTATTGAAAACCTTGGAGCCGTTTCTCTTATAGGCGAAGGATTAAACAGGGATAACAGTATTCTTAATTCAACATTGGAATTACTTGGAAAGAACGGAATTGATTTATTCGGTATTACCACAACATCTTTCAGAATTTCACTTCTTATTAAAAACAATGAAGTTGAAAAATGTGCGAACATTTACCATAAAAAATGGATTGAGGAATCAATCGAAGTTCCATCAAATATTTAGCAGTTACGCGAAAAATATTTATACTCCTCATAAGTCTCAAATTTAATCAACTCTCTCAAAAAGAAATAATAGAGGTAAAAGGTACTTTTCTATTAAATAAAATCATAGGTTTTTACGGCATAGTTGTTGGAAATATTTAATTGTGACTCCAATACCTGCCGTAAGTGGGGTTGTAGCGTGAAACAAAGCACGGAGGGCGCTTCAACTCCACACGGTGGTATAAAACTCAGGGGTCATAAACACTTCCCGATGGAATTTCAGGTCTTACAATTAAAACTTCTTCTCTCAGTAATGATACTTTTCCCGCTTCCATTCCTTTCTTTTTAACAACATATTTTTTTTGAGTATAAGAAACAGGAACGAGTCCAGAGGTTTTTGCTTTACTATGATAAGCTGCAATAGATGCTGCATTCTTTAAAATATTTTTTGGAATACCTTCTTTTACATTTTCATTTTTAAGTACAACATGAGAGCCTGAAACACTTCGTGCGTGAAACCAATAATCGTTTTGTTTTGCAAATTTCAATGTAAGCTGATCGTTACTTTTACTATCTTTTCCAACATAAACATTATATTTGCTGTGAAGCAGATAGTGCCTGAATTTATTTTTAAGGTCATCTTCCGGTTTTTTATCATCTTTCGGTTTTATTTTTAATTCTTTCATAATTGATTTGTAATCTTCATGTGTTTCTGCTTTAATGAATTTTTCTTTAATGTTTTGCATTTCGTTGTATTTTACTTTTAAATTTTTCATTAATTGCTTTGATTTTTCAAACCGGACTTTTTCATTTCGTGCTTTATTAAAATAAAATTCAACATTTTGTTTAGGAGATAGTTTCGGATCGAGTTTAATTAAGATATTACTATTATCATTATAAATATCCTGCAACTCAAGTTGTTTTAATCCTTTAGAGAAATTACTAATATTTATGAGAAGCAGATTTCCTGTTTTATTGTATTCCTTTTCTTTTGTTCCTATTTCAATCCCTGACTGAACATTATTCAACTTGGATGATATTTTTGTCAATTCCCGATCGATATACTTTTCAATTACTTTTTTATAATCAACAATTCTTTCTCTTGAAAATTTCTGAATTAAGAAATAATTCAAAGCTCCGGAAACATTAGTAAATTCTTCTTTCTCTGTGAAAGAAAATATTTTAAATGTAGTAATTCCTAGGTTCACTTCATTTGTATCTTCATCAATAAAAACTGCAGGATTATTTACTTTAACTTCATTTATGATCTTTAGAATTATATTGCATGGGATTTTTCCTGTATCATTTTCAAATCTTAATTTGGCTTCATTTATAATTTCTCTGCCAATTATAGGATAAGTTTTTTTTATGGTTTCTGAATCAATCACATCTTCGCTAATTTTTAAATCATTAAAAGTCTGGATGAATTTATGATTTGAAACTTCATCTCTGAAGCTGTGCAATAAATTCTTATCTACCTTTTTGAAACTATTTATTTCATCCGAAAGAGAAAAGAAATTTGTGTATTTACCTCTAACTGTAAAGTAAAAAGAAGTTTTATCAGATTTTATATTGATTATCCTGTCCAGTTCAGATATTTCAACAGAATTAATTTTTGTGGGCAAATAAGGTTCAAAAAAATTAACTAAATTTTTCTTAGGTACATAAGTATTTTTTTTTATAATAATATATGGAACTCCGGGATTAACAGATATTTCCATGGATAATTCATCTTTATCTTTTAAAAGAAGAAGAACAAGCTTATCTTTTTCAAATGAAAATACTCTGGTAATTACATAGTTCTTAATTTCTTTATTAAGTTCAACAGCCAGCCGGTTGAGAATGAAATAGTTCTTAAACATAGTTCATTGACGAATTAAATAATTTTTTTAATGTCAATAATAATGATAATCACTTTAAGTTGTTTAAGAAATGGTCATTTGATATATTTCGAACAATGAAAAACATACTTCAAAAGCCGCTGGTAAGAAAAATTCTTCTCTATCTTTTTGCATTTATTGTTATTGTTTTAGTGATGGATCATGTGGTTTTTCCGTGGTATGTAAGCTCACCGGAAGTTAGCGTTCCAAATGTTAAAGGATTGTTTGAAGAAGAGGCTATAAGCAAATTAGATGAACTAAATCTTCAACCAATTATTGGTGATACCACTTATGATGAGAAGTACAAGAAGGGAACTATCGTTTTTCAGAAACCTATAGCAGGTGAAACAGTTAAAGAAGGAAGACGAATTTATCTCTTTATAAGCGGTGGAGAACCTGTTGTAACTGTTCCGAATTTAAAAGGAAAATCCATTCGAGATGCTAAATTAACCTTGGAAAGAATCGGATTAAAGCTTGGGACAATTGATGAAGTCCCTTCCAATAATCCAAAGGATATGATTTTTGATCAGGAATTCGCAGAAGGAACACGTGTTCAAAAAGGTTCATCAGTTGGAATTTATATTAGCATAGGTGAAGGAGAAGGCAGCATTGAAATTCCGGATCTTGTTGGAAAATCTCTTTCTGAAGCTGAGAGAATTCTTATAGATAATTCTTTAATTGTTGGGAAAATTAATTACCAGAGATCATTTTCGCTATTACCTAATACAGTACTTGATCAATATCCAAGTAAAGGAAATAAAGTGAATCCGGGTGATGCGGTTGATCTGTTCATAACTAAAGCAGCAGAACCCGGACAGAAAGAGGTAATTGAATAAATGCCTGTACTAGCACCTTCAATATTAGCATCGGATTTTACAAATCTCAGTCAGCAAATCCGTTTGGTTGAAATGGGACGCGCAGATTGGATTCATTGCGATATTATGGATGGCAATTTTGTACCGAACATATCATTCGGCCCAATTATAGTTGAAGCTGTAAAAAGGATTACAAAGCTTCCTGTTGATGTTCATCTTATGATTAAAAATCCTGATAATTATATTGAGAATTTTATTACTGCCGGAGCATCAATAGTCTCAATCCATTATGAAGAAGATGTTCATTTGAACAGAACCCTTAGCAGGATTAAAGAACTTGGTGCAAAAGCAGGTGTAGTTATTAATCCATCAACACCAGTTAACTCTTTAAAAGATATTGCAGAATATGCTGATCTTGTTCTTATTATGTCTGTAAATCCCGGGTTTGGCGGACAGTCGTTTATAAAAAACTCACTGCGAAAGATTAAAGAAGCTGTAAAGCTAAGAGAGGATATGAATGCAAACTTTATTATTGAAGTTGATGGAGGAATTGACTTAAAAAATGTTTCAAATATTCTTTCAGCAGGCTGCGATGCTTTTGTAATAGGTTCGTCAATATTTAAAAGTGAAGACATTACAACCACAACTCTTGAATTTAAAAACCTGATCAGCAGTGAAAAGAAAATTATCACTTAGATTTTTCAACTATTTCATTTAAATAACAATTGATAGTCCAGGTTAATGAACTTAACGAAGGTTTTACTTATCAAACCGGAGATCAAAAAAAATCTCCTATAATTAGACTTACACTTTCAAATATAGATCAACCTCATCAAAAGAAACTTTCCGAAATTTGTTTAAAGAATAAAATCACACTACACAAGGATGATAGAAAAGAAGTTTTAACGGTTTCATCTGATAACTTTGGTATATTGCTTCATGATATTGAAAAATCTGATATGAAACATTTATCCAATGAAATAAAAAAGACCTATTTGCAATTTAAAGATTATGATAAAATTCCAGTCAGGATTGGTGAAATTAAGTTTAAACAACCAGTTATAATGGGAATATTAAATGTAACCCCGGATTCATTTTCAGATGGTGGTAAATATTTACTTAAAGAACAAGCTGTTGCTCATGCAATTCAAATGCTGAATGATGAAGCAGACATTATTGATGTTGGAGGAGAATCAACAAAACCTGGTTCTGATCCTGTTTCTGAAGATGAAGAACTTAGAAGAACTATTCCTATTATTAAGGAGATACTTAATAAAAAGACTGATGCTCTGATTTCTATTGATACAACAAAACGAAACGTTGCTTTCGAAGCTTGTAAAGCAGGTGCGAGAATTATTAATGATATCAGCGGATTAACATTTGATCCCCGAATAGCTGAAGTTGCAAAAGAATATTCTGCAACACTTGTTATAATGCATATCAAAGGAACTCCAAAGAATATGCAGATTAATCCTGTTTATGATGATCTTATTTATGAAATATATGAGTTCCTTTATAATCAAACTCAAAAAGCAAAAGATGCCGGAGTAAAAAATATTATTATTGATCCGGGAATTGGTTTTGGAAAAAAAGCAGAAGATAATTTTGAAATTTTAAGAAGATTACCTGATTTAAAAAGTCTTGGTTATCCAATATTAATTGGTTTATCGCGCAAATCATTTCTTGGAAAATCTTTAAATCTCGATATAAGCGAAAGAGATACAATAAGTTCGGTAGCAGAAGCACTTGCTATCAGAAATGGTGCAAAGATAATCCGGACACATGATGTTGCCAATGCAGTTAGAGTAAGGCAGCTTTTAAATTATATTTATTCTAATTAAACATGTTCGATCTTTTCAAAATAGGGTTTATAACAGTAACATTTATTGATCTGATTGACATAACAATTGTTGCCTTCATTGTTTATAAGTTATACACTATTCTTAAAGGAACAATTGCCGCTCAAATCTTTGTCGGATTAATGATAATTCTTGTCCTTTCTTTTGCATCGCAGGCAATAAATCTCAAAGCTTTAAGCTGGCTTTTAAAACTTATTACTGATATTTGGGTAATAGCTTTCCTTATTTTATTTCAACCGGAAATAAGAAGGTTACTTGTATTTGTAGCAAAAAATCCTTTCTTTAATCTTTTTACAAAACCGGGATCTTCTGAAGCTGCAGCTATAATTACTGATGCCGCATTTGAATTATCGCAGCATCAGCATGGTGCCCTGATCATTGTAATACAATCTACAGGTATAAGAGGTTTTGCAGAAACAGGCGAAGTAATAAATGCAAGACTTAACAAATCATTATTAACATCAATATTTTTCCCGCGCTCACCCTTACACGATGGTGCGGTTGTTATTAACAGTAATATAATTGAAGCGGCACGTTGTACCTTGCCGCTTTCTCAAACAACTACTATTGATGGTGAAGCCTTGGGGATGCGTCATCGCGCAGGGCTTGGAATTTCTGAGCAAGCTGATGTAATTGCAGTTATTGTTTCAGAAGAAACAGGAGCAATTTCTGTTGCAGAAGAAGGAAAGCTTACCAAAGGATTATCAAAAGAAAATCTTAAGCAAAAATTAATTAAAACAGTTGGGCCTCAGCAATCAAGAGGTTGGAGAAGCTTAGTTGAACAGTACATCAAGGAAAAATAAAATTTGTGCTGTTATTCCTTTTTATAATGAAGAAAAAACTATAAGGGAAATAATTGAAAAGACTCTGGATTTTGTTGATATTGTTATATGTATAGATGACGGCTCAAATGATAATTCAAATAATTTTGTTCCTGTAAATGAGAGAGTTATTGTTCTTAAAAATGATTTGAATAGGGGAAAGGGTTATTCTCTTAAGAGAGGAATAAATAAAAGTATTGAGCTGAATTCAGATTTTACTCTAACATTAGATGCAGACTTTCAGCATCAGCCCGAATTAATTACTTTATTTATAGAAAAACTAAATAACTTCGATATTGTTATCGGCAACAGGATGCAAGACACTAGTAATATGCCGCTTCAAAGAATTTTAAGCAATAAGATAACTTCAAAACTACTTAGTATAAAAACTAAAACAGAAATTTTAGATAGCCAGTGTGGTTTCCGTGGTTTCAGAACAAACATGCTGAATTTGATCTTACCAACATTTGATGGTTATGAAGCTGAAAGTGAAATGCTTGTTAAAGCAGCAAAGCATAAACTTAAAATTGGTTATGTAATTATTCCTACTATTTATGGAAATGAAGAAAGTAAAATGCGTCCTGTTAAGGCAATTAAAGGTTTTATAAAAGTTTTATTAACCTGAATTTTATGTCAAAGAAATGGGAAATAAAAGGTCTTAATAATCAAAAACTATTTTGTGATTCAGGAAAGATAATTCTTAATACACGAATTGAATATCTACTTGACATTATTAGAATATTTTTTGAAAATGAAACAGAAGAGAATCTGCATAATATAAGAATAGCATTAAGAAGAGTGAGATATAATATGGAGTTGTTTACTTTATGTTTTGATAAAAAGAAATTTTTAATATTCTACAAAAGAATTGAATTTCTTCAGGACTATTCGGGGAAAATCAGGGATCTCGATATTTTATCACAAAATATCCAAGCGATGAAAGAGGCGAAAATAAAAATAACCAATGTTGTATTTAACAGGATAAATGAACAAAAAAAAAATTTAAAAGAAACTTTAAAGCTTGAGTTAATGAAATTTATACATAGCAAGGCTTTAAGTAACTTTCAAAAACTTCTTAATTAATAAATCAGGGAGATACAAAGATGAAGCTGAAATATTTCGCACATTCAGCATTCCAAATAACTACCGTTAACGGTAAGAAAATCCTGATTGACCCTTTTATTGACGGGAACCCAAATGCAACAGTTAAATCGAAAGACCTTACAGCAGACTATATTATCGTTTCGCATGGCCACGGCGATCACTTAGGAGATTCATTTAAGATAGCAAATAAATCCAAAACACTTTTCATTTGTGTAAACGAACTCGCCAACTACTGTATTGATAAAGGTTTTAAAGCTCATAATATGCACATTGGCGGTGCACATAATTTTGAGTTTGGAAGAGTGAAATTTACAATTGCTCACCATGGTTCAATGACGCCTGATAAAACTTATGCAGGTGAGCCATCCGGAATTATTTTAACTATTGAAGGAAAAAATATTTATCACACCGGCGATACCGGATTGTTTTACGATATGAAACTAATTGGCGAGATGAATTCAATTGATTATATGCTACTTCCGATTGGTGATAATTATACAATGGGTATAACAGATGCAGTAAAAGCAGTTGAGTTGGTTAAACCTAAAGTCGCAATTCCAATGCATTACAATACTTTTCCTGTTATTAAAACAGATCCTTTTGAATTTAAATTAAAAGTCGAAAATGCCGGATTCAACTGCCTGGTAATGAATTTTGGTGAAGAGATTGATCTTTAATTTTTATTTTGTTTACTGTTTTCAACAAACTTTTTCTAATGTATCTTTGCAAGGAAAATAATACTGAATAAAAAAATAGTGAGAGCTTATTGGCTAAAGTAATTGCAGTAGCTAATCAAAAGGGAGGTGTTGGTAAAACAACCACAGCAATTAATGTTTCATCTCTTTTGGCAGCGGCGGAAAGAA
>CAZECH010000052.1:0-11381 GCA_964510675.1 uncultured Ignavibacteriaceae bacterium | reverse complement strand
TCAATCACTTTACTTTTTTTATAAAGACCTCGCTCTTCCGGTAAATAACCAATAATATTAAAGAACTCATTTGTAATTAGTTTATTGTTAAATGTAATTTTCCCTGAATTAGGTTTGATAATATTCAAGACAGTGCGCAGTATGGTTGTTTTCCCAGCACCATTTGGCCCTAATATTCCAAATATTCTACCTTCATCAACATTAAAGGAGATATTATCAACTGCTACAATATTTTTAAATTCTTTTCTGAGGTTTGCTACTGCAAGCATGATTTACAAACTAATTATTCTTGGTTGAATGAGAATTCCCAGGCAAGGCTTTAATTGTAAGTTTCCGGGTTTGTTAATTATAGTTTTATTTCATGAGCAATTTAAGAAATTTATATTGATGAGGAAATATTTTGAAGAATTGTTAAGAACTTACCAAGATATTACCTTGTTTTAATAGTATAAATAAAGTTGCTTATATTTTTAACTATATCTATATTTTGAACCGTTTTTCGTTCTTTTTCAAAGGGAGGCTCAAATGGTGATTAAGATCAGCAATCTGAAAGAGGGTGAACATTATTTTGAGTTTAAGAATAATATTGAGGATCTGGAATTAAAAGAACCGTTCTTTGGAAATTATCATGTTGATATTAGACTTAATAAGCTTCATAACCAGATTTTGCTTGATGCCGAATTAAAAACAAATGCAAATTTTGATTGTGACAGATGTGGAGTCAATTATAACAGCACTTTGAAAGTTAATTTCCAGATAGTTTATTTGTTTGGTGATTCAGCAGGAGATAACACTTCTGAAAACAGAATATATTTATCTCCGGATGCAGATAAGATAAAAATTTTCACTGAACTTAGAGATTATGCAGTACTTTCTATCCCAATGAAAAAACTTTGTTCTGATGATTGCAAAGGATTATGTTATACGTGTGGCAAAAATCTGAATGATGGTTTATGTGATTGTGAAAACAGGCAGGTTAATTATAAATGGCAGCCTTTGTTAGAACTTAAAAAAAGAGAATTTAATTAAATCAATACGGAAGATAAAATGCCAAATCCAAAGAGAAAATGGTCAAAGAGTAGGAGAGACAAGAGGAGAACTCATTATAAAGCAACAGTTCCTTCATTAAGTTTATGTTCAAACTGTGGTGAGATGAAATTAGCACATCGCGCTTGTCCTTCCTGTGGATATTACAGCGATCGCTCAATGTTTATACCTAAATCATAAATCAAATCTTTATTAATGGCCGAACCTGGTTCAAGTACTAACCAGTGCAGAATTATTGTCGATGCAATGGGCGGCGATTTTGCCCCCACCAACGCAGTTCTTGGTGCTTTGCAGGCTTATAATGAAAATAAAAATTTTAATCTGTACCTGGTTGGAAAACAAGAAGCAATCCGTAATGTTGTGTCTTCTAATAATCTTACTTTTGATGAATCAAAGATTATCAATACTGAACAGGTAATTGAAATGGGAGATAGTCCAACAGTTTCATTAAAAACCAAACCCGATTCTTCACTTGTTGTTGGTGCTCAGTGGGTTAGAGATAAAAAAGCCGATGCTTTTGTTAGTGCCGGCAATACAGGTGCAATGATGACTGTATCAACTTTAATAATGGGAAGAATACCCGGAGTTGGCAGGCCTACGATTGGCGCTGAGTTGCCAAGCGTAAAAGGAATTTGTTATTTGTATGATGTTGGTGCAGGGAAGGACGCAAAACCAAATCATCTTTTTGAATATGCTGTTATGGGCTCAATATTCGCACGGGAAATGGGGGGTATAGATAATCCTTCAGTTGGAGTATTAAGTATGGGTGAAGAAGAAGGAAAGGGGAATGATTTATCTGAGGAAGCTGCAAAACTTATTAAAAAATCTAAACTTAATTTTATTGGGAATGTAGAAGGAAAAGATATTCTCGGAGGTAAAGCTGATGTTGTTGTTTGCGATGGTTTTGTTGGGAATATTATTCTTAAATTTGGAGAGTCTGTTCCTAAACTTTTAAAACATTTGTTACAGCAAACAGCAAAGCAAAGTTTTTTTGATATGTTAAAAATTGCATTAACAAAAGGATCACTTAAAAAAGCATTAAAAGTTCTGGATTACCAGGAATATGGCGGAGTACCATTGCTTGGTGTAAATGGAATTAGTATTATAGGCCATGGTTCAAGTACTCCCAAAGCCATTAAGAACATGGTCTTGCGTGCTTATGAAATGCATACAAAAAACCTGGTAACAAAAATTTCAAACTCAATTAAACAATATTCAAATTTAAGTTAGGTTTTGAATGGAAAAAAAATATAACGCAGCTATAACTGCAGTAGGAATGTATGTCCCGGAAAAGATTCTTGATAACGCTTATTTTGAAAAAATAGTTGATACAAACGATGAATGGATAAGGACAAGAACGGGAATTAAGGAAAGAAGAATTCAGGAACATGGAGCAACAAGTGATCTTGCTGCTAAAGCCGCTGCTGATTTGCTTAAAACTCATAATATAAAAGCTAAAGATATTGATGTTATTATTGTTGCTACTGTTACTCCCGATATGTTTTTCCCGGCTACCGCTTGTCTTGTTCAGGAAAAAATCGGTGCTAAAAATGCCTGGGGATTTGATCTTTCTGCTGCATGCAGCGGTTTCCTCTTTGCTCTACAAACTGCTTGTGCACTTGTTGAGAGTGGCACATATAAAAAAGTTTTGTTAATTGGCGCCGATAAGATGACTTCCATTGTTGATTACACAGATAGAAATAATTGTATCCTGTTCGGAGATGCAGCAGCAGCTGTTTTACTCGAACCAACCACAGATAAAAAAGTTGGTTTACAAGATTCAATTTTAAGATGCGATGGAAGCGGTAAAGATGCATTATATATGAAAGGCGGTGGAAGTTTAAATCCCCCGACTCATGAAACTGTTGATAAAAAAATGCATTACTTATTCCAGGATGGTAAGGCAGTTTTCAAGGTTGCAGTAAAAGGTATGGCTGATGTTTCATATGAACTCATGCAGAAAAATAAACTAACCAGTGATGATGTTGCTTATCTGGTTCCACACCAGGCAAATTTAAGAATTATTGATGCAACTGCTGATAGAATGGGAATAAGCAGGGATAGAGTTATGATCAATATTGACAGGTATGGAAACACAACTGCTGCAACAATTCCTTTGTGCCTGGTTGAATATTACCGGGCTGGTAAAGTTAAAAAAGGTGACAAAATAATTCTAGCTGCTTTTGGTGCTGGTTTTACATGGGGAGCTTCTTATGTTGTTTGGAGTATGGATTAATGTCCAAAAAAGCATTTATCTTTCCTGGGCAAGGTTCGCAGTATGTTGGTATGGCTGCTGATCTTTATGAAAACTCTGTTGAAGCAAAGGAAATGATTAAGACTGCTGATGATGCTCTTGGGATAAACCTTTCTTATATTTTATTTAATGGTGCTGAAGAGCAATTGAAGCAATCTGAGTTTACACAACCTGCAATTTTCTTGCATAGTGTTGTTTTATCAAGTATTATTAGAATACTCTCTCCAGATGCAGTTGCTGGACATTCGGTTGGTGAATACTCTGCGCTTGTTTCATCAGGTGCTCTTCAGTTTTATGAAGCGATAAAGCTTGTTCGTGAAAGAGGAATTGCAATGCAGCAAGCCGGGGTTGAGAATCCCGGTACAATGGCAGCAATTGTTGGCCTTGATGAACAACTTGTTATTCAAAGCTGTAATGAAGCTTCAAGTGCTGGAGTTGTGCAGTGTGCTAATTTCAATTCACCTGGACAAATTGTTATCTCAGGTGATGTTAATGGTGTAAGGAAAGCAATGGAGATTTGTAAATCAAAAGGTGCTAAGCTTGTTAAAGAGCTTCAGGTAAGTGGAGCTTTTCACTCGCCATTAATGAATTCTGCAAAAGAAAAATTAAAATTTGTTCTTGATCATACAAATTTCTACAATGCAAAAATTCCCGTTTATCTAAATGTATCAGCTAAACCAGTTCAGAATAATGATGAAATAAAGAACCTTCTTTATGAACAAATAATTTCCCCGGTTCCGTGGGTTGAAATTATAAATAATATGATTAAAGATGGTATTGACGAATTTTATGAAGTTGGTCCTGGGAAAGTTTTACAGGGTTTGGTTAAAAGAATTAATCCTGATGTAAAAACTTTTGGAATAGATAAATTCACAGATGTGGAGAAGTATCTGTAATGAATGATAATTTTGAATTACAATTAAACGGGTTAAAGATAGATCCCAAGATATTTACATTTAAATTTGGCTGTAAATGTACAGGTGAATGCTGTCTCTATGGAGTTTATACCGATTTGAATGAATCAAAAGAAATATTAAAAATTAAAAATAAGCTGATTCCTTTTTTTGATTCGACCCAGGATAAGGATGCATCTAAATGGTTTGAGCCTCCTGAAAAAGATGCTGATTTTGATTCGGGTATTGCTGTTGGTACAGAATTACACAATCATAAATGTACTTTCCTTGATAAAACCGGTTTGTGTACTCTTCAGAAACTTGCTTTACAGGAAGGTGTTCATAAATGGAAATACAAACCTCAATTTTGTGTTTTATTTCCGTTGACAGTTTTTGAAGGTTCACTTACGATAGATGATGAACATATTGACAGGTTAAAAACCTGCAACAAAAATCCTTTACCTGAAACTTCAATTTATGAAGCATGCATCGAAGAGCTAAGATATTTCTTTGGTGAAGAAGATTTTAACAAGCTTGAAGAAATCAGGCAGCAATATCTCTCTTCGTTAAAGACTAAAGATGTTGCATGAATTATAACCATATATTTATTTTATATAAATACGATTTGGAAGGTTAGTAAGAATGAGTAATCAAAAAACAAGTAATCATAATAGAAGAGCGATTGTTACAGGTGGAACGAGAGGTATTGGCCGGGCAATAGTTAAAGAATTAGCTTCAAGAAGTTGCTGCGGAGTTTTATTCTCAGATGTTGCTTTTGTTTATAATAGTTGCGATGAATGTGCTGAAGAATTAATGTCCGAGATAGATTACCCGGGGACAAAGATTTATGCTTTCAAAGCAGATGCTACCTCACTTGAGCAGGCTGAAGCTACTGTAAATGAAGCTATTAAAAAACTGGGTGGAGTTGATATACTGGTTAATAATGCTGGGATTACAAGGGATAATCTTCTTTTAAGAATGACCGAAAAAGACTTTGATGATGTAATAAATGCAAATTTGAAAAGCGTTTTTAATTACACTAAAGCTGTAATTAAACCTATGATTGCTCAAAGATATGGAAGGATTGTTAATATTGCTTCTGTTGTTGCCTTAATTGGCAATCCCGGTCAATCTAATTATGTTGCTTCAAAAGCCGGAGTAATTGGTTTTACAAAATCTATGGCAAGAGAACTTGCTTCACGGGGTATAACAGTTAATGCAGTTGCACCCGGATTTATTCAGACTGATATGACGGAAAAATTAACTGATGAGCAAAGGAAAAAATTAGCCCAAAATATTCCTATGGGAAGATTAGGCACTCCACAGGATATAGCCAAAGTAGTAGCATTCCTTTGCAGCAAAGATGCTGACTATATTACCGGTCAGGTAATATCTGTTGATGGCGGAATGGCAATGTAAAATTCTTTATCTTTAAATAACTACAAAAATAAATATAGGAGAAACATATGGACGTTGAAGCCAAAGTAAAAGAAATAATAATGGATAAATTAGGTGTTGAAGAATCTCAAATAACACCTGAAGCTTCTTTTACTAATGATTTGGGTGCAGACTCTCTGGATATAGTTGAACTTGTTATGGGTTTTGAAAGTGCCTTCCAAGTTTCAATTCCCGATGAAGACGCTGAAAAAATTGGAACCGTTGGTGATGCGACAAAATATTTAAAAGAAAAGCTCGGTTCATAATTTAATCAGGTATCGGGAATTTCTTATATGATCTTTCCGGCTTGGGCCTCTCTCGTTTCAGGAATGAGTACCATGCTTTCGGATAGACCACATTTATTTTTTATCTTTAGGAGTAATTTATGAATAAGCGTAGAGTAGTTGTAACCGGAATGGGGACAATTACTCCAATTGGCAATAACCTGAATGAATTTTGGGATGGAATGCTGAAAGGTAAAAATGGTGTTAATCTTATAACCAAGTTCGATACAACAAATTTTGAAACAAAGTTCGCCGCAGAGATCAAAGATTTCCATCCTGAAGATTATCTTGAAAAAAAAATTATCCGCAGATTAGATCCTTTTATACGTTATGCCTTAGTTGCTGCCGGAATGGCTCTTATAGATTCCGGAATTAATCTTGAAAAAGTTGATAAGGAAAATTTTGGAGTTATCTATGGAAGCGGTATTGGCGGAATGGATACATTGCAAAAACAGCATTTTATTTATTTTGAAAATAAAAGTCCCGCCAAGATGAGCCCTTTCTTTGTCCCGATGATGATATCCGACATGGCTGCTGGACAGATTTCAATCAGGTTCGGACTTAAAGGACCAAACTATGCAACAACTTCTGCTTGTGCTACTTCTTCTCATGCGATTGCTGATGCATTTATGCTTATTCAAAGAGGAAGTGCAAATGTTATGATGTGTGGAGGATCAGAAGCTGCAATTACCGAACTATCCATTGGAGGTTTCAATGCAATGAAGGCATTATCAACATGGAATGATCGTTATCTTGAAGCATCAAGGCCATTTGATATTGACAGGAATGGATTTGTTATGGGTGAGGGAGCAGGTACACTAATTCTTGAAGAGCTTGAACATGCTCTTAGAAGAGATGCAAAAATTTATTGTGAAATTGCAGGAGTTGGTTTAACCGGAGATGCTCATCATATGACAGCTCCTTCCCCCGGCGGTGAAGGGGCAGTAAGATCTATGAGAGAAGCTATTCGTGATGCCGGAGTTTCTATTACAGATATAGATTATATAAATGCACACGGAACTTCTACTCCTTATAACGATGCTACTGAAACTCTTGCTATTAAAACCTGCTTTGGCGAACACGCATATAAACTTGTTATAAGTTCAACAAAGTCTATGACAGGACATTTACTTGGAGCTGCGGGAGGAATTGAAGCAATCACAACCGTAATGTCGTTAATAAATAATATTGTACCGCCCACAATTAATCTGACTAAACCTGATCCTGAGTGCGATCTTAATTACAGTCCTTTAAAACCTACTAAGAAAAACATCAATTGTGCAATAAGCAATACTTTTGGTTTTGGCGGACATAATGCAACTTTACTATTTAAAAAATTAGATACCTGATATTGATTATGCTTTCCCGCTTCGTTAATAAATTTAAAAATAAAAAATCTGAAAAAGTATTAAAGAAGCTTCTTTCCAATGATAAAATTGAAGAATTGGAATCCCGTATGGGATGTAAAATCAAAAATAAGAATCTCTTCATCCAGGCACTTGTCCACAGATCATATCTTGAAGAAAGTGAGGAGCTTACAATTTCTAATGAACGACTTGAATTTCTTGGAGATGCAATTTTAAGTCTCATTGTTGCCGAATATCTTTATTCTCATTTCCCCGAAAAAGATGAAGGTTTTCTTACCAAAGTCAGAGCTAAAGTTGTGAACAGGACAGCTCTTGCAAATGCGGCAGAAAGTCTGGATTTGAGCAGCTTCATTATCATTGGTAAAAATCTTTCTTTATCATTCAAAAACGGAGCTAGAACTGTTTTATCTGATGCTTTAGAAGCAATTGTCGGAGCCGTTTATCTAGATTCCGGTCTTGATATAACTAAGAAATTTATTAACAGAATATTAATTAAACCTGTTTCAAGGGATGATGATTTTCTTCTTGATGAAAATTTTAAAAGCCAGCTTCTTGAATATGCACAATCTAAGAGAATGGATAATCCAATATATGTAGTAATTGATGAAAAAGGGCCACAACATAATCGGGTTTTTACGGTTAAAGTCTTAATAGGTAGAGATGAATATGGAATTGGTCAGGGGAAAAATAAAAAATCTGCCGAGCAAGATGCTGCCAAAGCTGCAATGATTAAAATAATGGATGAAAGTATATAGCTTTCACTTCGCTCATCTTAATAAATCTTTTCACAATAATTAATTAAATTTGTTTAAGAAAATCTTTTAATTATTGAATTCAGTAAGAAAGAAAAATTTTTATGAAAATTCTTGAACATCCCGATAAATTTGTTAACCGCCATATAGGACCAAATGAAAATGAAATTAATGATATGCTTGCTACGATTGGAATTTCTTCATTAGATAAACTGATTGACGAAACAATCCCAAAAGGAATAAAATTAAACAAAGATTTAAATATTGATGATCCTGTTACCGAATACAGGTTTATTGAGAACCTGAAAAAGATTGCAGGAAAGAATAAAGTTTTTAAATCCTATATAGGTATGGGTTATTATCCTACAAGAGTCCCTTCAGTTATACAAAGAAACATACTTGAAAATCCCGGCTGGTACACGCAATACACACCGTACCAGGCAGAAATTGCCCAGGGCAGACTAGAAGCTTTGATGAATTTCCAAACAATGGTTATTGATTTAACCGGATTACCTATTGCAAATGCTTCTCTTCTTGATGAAGGAACTGCCGCGGCAGAAGCAATGTCAATGTTTCTCCATTTAACAAAGAACAAAAACGCAGCTAAGTTTTTTATTTCAGGAAATTGTTTTCCCCAAACTGTTGATGTAATGAAAACAAGAGCGGTTCCGCTGCGAATTGAACTTGTAATAGGAGATCATACTAAAGCTGAATTGAATGAAGAATATTTCGGAATGCTTCTTCAATATCCTGATGATAAAGGAGAAGCAAATGATTATTCTGAATTAATAAAATCAGCACAGAAAAAAAATATTCTTGTTGCAGTTGCAGCAGATCTTTTGAGCCTTGCTTTACTAACTCCCCCAGGAGAGTTGGGAGCGGACGTGGTAATAGGTAATACTCAAAGGTTTGGTGTGCCTATGGGATTTGGCGGACCTCATGCCGCCTACTTTGCAACCAAAGATGAATTTAAAAGAAATATTCCGGGAAGAATTATTGGCGCTTCTAAAGATGTTCATGGAAATACAGCTTTCAGAATGGCATTACAAACAAGAGAGCAGCATATAAGAAGAGAAAAAGCAACAAGCAATATTTGCACTGCACAGGTTTTACTGGCTGTTATGGCGGGGATGTATGCTGTCTATCATGGTCCTAAAGGTTTAAGAGAAATTGCAGAAAGAACTCATAAGCTTGCAAAACTTATTGAGTATTCAATTAAAGATTTTGCTTTTGAACAAATCAATAAAAATTATTTCGATACTCTGTATATAACTATTAAAGATAAAACCTTTTTAAGCAGGATTAGAGAGATTGCATTAAGGAACGAAATTAACTTCAGATATTTTGGAGATGCTGTTGGAATTTCTGTAAGTGAAGTAACTGATTTCAATGATGCGGTTGAAGTGATTGCTGTTTTTGCCGAAGCAACAGGAAAGAAAATCGATTTAAAGAAAATAGAAAGTACTGCCGGGAGTTTATCAGTTGATTATCCGGATACATTAAAAAGAAATTCATTATACCTTCAGCATAAAGTATTTAATTCTTTCCAGTCTGAAACAGAAATGATGAGATATATAAAAAGACTGGAGAATAAGGATCTTTCCCTTGTTCATTCAATGATACCTCTTGGTTCCTGTACGATGAAGCTTAACGCGGCCACTGAAATGCAGGGAGTAACATTTCATGAATTCGGAAATATTCATCCCTTTGTTCCTTCTAACCAGGTGGAAGGATACAGACAAATATTTAGTGAACTTGAAAAAGATTTATGTGAGATAACGGGTTTTGCTGCTGATTCTCTTCAACCGAATTCCTGTGAACAGGGTGAGTATACGGGTTTAATGGTAATAAGAGAATACCATAAAAACAGGGGAGATAGTGAAAGAAACGTTGCTATAATTCCAGCCTCTGCGCATGGTACAAATCCAGCAAGTGCGGTGATGGCAGGAATGAGAGTAGTGGTTGTTAATTCCACTCCGCAGGGTAATGTTGATATTGAAGACCTTAAAAAGAAAGTTGAAGCAAATAAAGATAAGCTTGCTGCATTTATGATAACTTATCCATCAACTCACGGAGTATTTGAAGAAGATATTCTTGAGATGTGCGATATCATTCATAGTAATGGCGGACAGGTTTATATGGATGGCGCGAACATGAATGCGCAGGTCGGATTAACAAGTCCGGCAAAAATTGGTGCCGATGTTTGCCATCTTAATCTTCATAAAACTTTTTGTATTCCTCATGGTGGAGGCGGGCCCGGAATGGGACCTATTGCTGTTGCAGAACACCTTGTTTCTTTTCTTCCAAACCATGCTGTTGTGGATCTAGAACATTTAGAGGGAATAACTGCCGTATCATCAGCACCTTGGGGAAGTTCAAGCATTCTTATTATCTCTTATGCTTATATAAAAATGATGGGTGCCAAAGGATTAACTGATGCTACTAAAGCTGCTATTCTTAATGCTAATTATATAAAAGCAAAATTAGAATCTACTTATAGAGTTTTGTATGCAGGTAAAAAGGGAAGAGTTGCGCACG
Source organism: uncultured Ignavibacteriaceae bacterium (assembly GCA_964510675.1). Taxonomy (GTDB): domain Bacteria; phylum Bacteroidota; class Ignavibacteria; order Ignavibacteriales; family Ignavibacteriaceae; genus RBG-16-34-14. The sequence goes on along the minus strand of CAZECH010000052.1, from coordinate 809 downwards.
AATTGATTTTTGATATGCGCCAGTTTAAAAACTCCGGGGGAATTGAAGTTGAAGATATTGCAAAAAGATTAATGGATTACGGATATCATTCACCGACAGTTTCTTTTCCTGTTGCCGGCACTTTAATGGTAGAACCAACTGAAAGCGAATCTAAAGTGGAACTAAACAGATTTTGTGAAGCCCTTTTATCTATAAGAGAAGAGATAAGAGAAATTGAAACAGGTAAAGAAGATCATGATGATAATCTATTAAAAAATTCTCCGCACACTCTTGCGGTTATAATAAATGATAACTGGAATCATTCTTATTCGCGGGAGAAAGCTGCTTATCCTCTTGAATGGACAAAAGAATATAAATTCTGGCCGGTTGTTGGAAGAATTAATAGTGCACTTGGAGACCGAAATCTTATCTGCAGCTGTAACCAGATTTCAGATTATATTGAAGAACCGGTTGCCGGTTAATCCGTTTTGGGTTACGTTATTTCATTTCTATATTTAATTTAAAAATAAAAACTTAGATAAATGCGATTTTATCTCTTTACACTTCTATTTATTTGTTCTTCACAGAATATTTTCTGCCAGATCTTTGATGAAAGTAAAAAAGATACTCTTTCCTTTATAGTTGACTCAATAAAAATTTCCGGCAATGACATAACCGAAGAATTTATTATTCAAAGAGAGTTAACCTTTGAAATTGGTGATACACTTAACCAACACGACATGGATTATAATGAAGAAAGAATTTTTAGTTTTGGAATCTTTAATAAAGTTGAACTTAAACCCCAAATGGAAAATGAATTAAATATTCTT
>CAZECH010000051.1:0-11529 GCA_964510675.1 uncultured Ignavibacteriaceae bacterium | reverse complement strand
AAAGTTTTCTATTATAAGATCTCTCATTTTTGTGGTTGAGACTTTCGTGTTTCCAGGTTGATAAATATCTGGAGTTCTATAGCCCGAGTTTAATGTTCTTGAAATTGCTTCTTCAATTAACTCTGCTGCTTTATTCATCTGGAAAGAATGAGTGAACATTAAACCGACTGATGAAATTGTTGCAAGAGGATTAGCTTTATTTTGTCCTGCAATATCAGGTGCACTTCCATGAACGGGTTCATAAAGAGCATAATTATTTCCAAGACTTGCAGAAGGAAGCATTCCAAGGCTGCCGGTAATCATCGCTGCAATATCACTTAAAATATCGCCAAACATATTTTGAGTTAGTACTACATCAAATTGTCGCGGATCTCTTACAAGTTGCATAGCAGCATTATCAACATACATATGTTCCACCGAAACAGCAGGATAATCTTTGCCGATTTCATTAACAATTTTTCTCCAGAACTGGGAAGTCTCGAGTACATTTGCTTTATCGACAGAATGAAGTCTCTTTTTTCTTTTTAATGAAACTTCAAAAGCATACCTTGCAATTCTTTCAACTTCTTTCTTAGTATAGATCATTGTGTTGAAACCTTTTTCATCATCAATACCGCGCGGTTCACCAAAATAAACATCTCCGGTTAATTCTCTTAAGATTAGGAGGTCAGTTCCTTTAAGAACTTCCGGTTTTAAAGAAGAAGAATTAATAAGAGCATTATAAACTTTTGCAGGACGAATATTAATATAAAGTCCAAGTGATTTCCGAAGTTTTAATAAGGCGGCTTCCGGTTTCAAATCCTGTGGAAGCAGATCCCACTTATATCCACCTTCAGCTCCAAGTAACACAGCATCCGAATCATAACAGGCTTGCAGAACTTCATCGGTAAGTGGTGTTCCGAACTTATCATAAGAAGTTCCACCAACAGCAAATTCTTTTAGTACAAACTCCACATTAAATTTTTCTCCGGCTGACTTTAAAACATCAACTGCTGCTGTGGTTACTTCCGGCCCTATTCCATCACCTGGAAGAAGAGCTACTTTGAAACTCATACACCAACCTCTTCCTTTTTAGGCTTGTTAAAAAGCCAACTCATCATGCTTCTTAATTTTGAACCAACCTGTTCTATAGGATGATTTTTATTTTCCTCCCGGAGTTTCTGCATATTTTTCTGTCCGCTGTAATACTCATTCAACCATTCTTCTGCAAATTTTCCTGATTGTACATCAACTAAAATTTGTTTCATTGCTTTTCTTGATTCTTCATTAATTACTTTGCTGCCTCTTGTCATTCCACCATATTCTGCGGTATCACTTACGGAATAGTTCATTCTTGATAAGCCACCTTCATAATAAAGATCAACTATCAGTTTCATTTCATGCATACATTCGAAGTATGCTAATTCAGGAGGATATCCTGCATTAATCAAAGTTTCAAAACCAGCTTTTATTAATTCTGCAGATCCTCCACAAAGAACTGCCTGTTCACCAAAAAGATCAGTCTCCGTTTCATTTTTAAAATTAGTTTCAATTACTCCTGCTCTTGTTCCGCCAATTCCTTTTGCCCATGCAAGAGCAAGATCTTTTGTGTTACCAGAATAATCATTGTGAATTGCAATTAAATTTGGTACACCGCTTCCTTCAAGAAAAGTCCTTCTTACAAGATGTCCCGGCCCTTTTGGTGCAATCATCATTACATTAATATTAGCTGGAGGAACAATCTGCTTGTAATGAATATTAAAACCATGCCCGAATGCAAGTGTACTTTCGGCTTTTAGATTTGGAGCGATCTCTTTATCGTAAACGTCTTTCTGAACCTGGTCAGGAAGGAGTACCATAATAACATCTCCCCACTTTACTGCTTCAGAAACAGTTTTAACTTCAAGGCCTGTTTCAACTGCCTTACTCCATCTTTGGCTATCTTTTCTCAAGCCAACGGAAATATTAAGTCCGCTGTCTTTAAGATTTAATGCATGAGCATGTCCCTGGCTTCCAAACCCAAGCACAGCAATTTTTTTATTTTCAAGAAAACTTAAAGACGCATCATTATCATAATAAACTTTCATTTGTCTACCTGTAAATTATTTTTTTGAACTTGTTCTTTTTTATCTGGTTTAATTTGTTCGCCTCTTTTAAGCGCAACAGTACCGCTACGAGCCATTTCTTTTATTCCATAAGCTTCGAGTACATTTATTGAAGCATCAATTTTATCCGGCGGGCCTGTTACCTCAATTGTAATTGTTTTATTATTGATGTCAACAATATTACCTCTGAAAATATTGCAAACGCTTATAATATCGGCACGGTTACCTTTCTGATAGTAAACAGTAATCAAAGCAAGCTCCCGTTCAACTCTTGGTTGTGCAGTCAGGTCAACAACTTTAATCGTATCGATTAACCTGTTTAACTGTTTAACAACCTGTTCAATAATTTTATCATCGCCTTCAGTTACAATTGTCATTCGTGATATTTCAGGAGTTTCAGTTTCGCCTATGGAGAGACTGTTAACATTAAATCCTTTTCCGCTGAACATCGTAACAACGCGGTTAAAGGTGCCAAATTGATTTTCAACAAGAACAGTTATAGTGTGTTTCATTTTTATGTCATCTCCTTTGGATCAAGCCGTTTAGTCATCATTTCTTTTAAAGTTGCACCTGAAGGAATAATGGGGAACACCATGTCTTCCTTTTCAACTTTAAATTCAATCAACACTGGTCCATCATTAATTGAAAAGGCTTCTTCAAAGATCGGATTAACATCTTCAGGTTTATTAGTAGAGAATGATTTCATTCCAAAAGCTTCTCCGAGTTTGCAAAAATCCGGATTGCTGTCTCCGAGATCAGTAAAGCTGTATTTTTCAGCATGAAATAATTCCTGCCATTGCCTTACCATACCAAGGAAACTGTTGTTTATTATAATAAATTTTATAGGAAGCTTATTATAAACAGCAGTAACAAGTTCCTGAATATTCATCTGGAAGCCGCCATCTCCGCTTATCGAAATGACAGGCCTATCTTTTATAGCAAAGGCAGCACCTATGGATGCAGGAACAGAGAACCCCATTGTTCCTAAACCTCCGCTTGTTATGTGAGACCGAGGATGATTAAACTTATAGTATTGAGCAGTCCACATCTGATGTTGGCCGACATCAGTTACAATAACAGCTTCGCCTTTTGTAAATTCATTAAGACAATCAAGTACATATTCTGTTCTAAGTTTGCCGTCATGTTTTTCATAATGTAACGGGCATTCCTCTTTCCACTTTTGAATTTGAATCCACCAATCATCGAAATCAGGTGGCGAAGTAATTTCAGCAGCAAGTTCAGCAAGAATATGCTTTACATCCCCAACAATAGGAAGATCTACAACAACATTTTTATCTATACAAGTTGGATCAATATCAACATGAATTTTATAAGCATTTGTTGCAAATGCATCAACTTTTCCGGTAACTCTGTCATCAAACCTTGCACCTAATGAAACAAGAACATCGCAATTATTTACTGCCTGGTTAGCCCAGTAAGTACCATGCATTCCAAGCATACCAAGTGATTGGGGTTCATTCATCGGAAATGCACCAAGTCCCTGGAGTGTCATTGTAACTGGGATATTATTTTCTTTTGCTAAAAGTTTTAATTCACGATGGCCGCCGGACATAATAACTCCACCGCCAACATAAAATAAAAGACGTTTTGCATTTTTAATTATATCGGCAGCTTTTTTAATCTGATTCTGATGTCCTAATAAAGTTGGTTTATAACCACGTAATTCAACTTTTTCAGGATATTCAAATTCACAAACGGAATTAATAACATCTTTTGGAAGGTCAACCAGAACAGGTCCCGGCCTTCCGGTTGAAGCAATATAAAATGCTTTTTTAATTGTTGAAGCAAGTTCATCTATATTTCTAACAAGAAAACTATGTTTGGTTATTGGTCTCGTAATGCCAACTATATCAGCTTCCTGAAAAGCATCATTTCCAATAAGATGAGTAGGAACCTGCCCGGTAAAAACCACGATGGGAACGGAATCCATATATGCATCAGCAATTCCTGTAACAGTGTTGGTTGCACCAGGTCCAGAGGTTACAAGAACAACTCCGGTTTTACCTGATGCTTTTGCATAACCTTCAGCCATGTGTGTCGCACCCTGTTCATGCCGGACGAGAATATGTTTAAGGAAATCAACATCATATAATTTTTCATAAAGTTTTAGTACGGCACCTCCGGGATATCCAAAAACAATTTCAACTTTCTCTCTTCTTAAACATTCAAAAAATATTTCTGCACCAGATAGAATTGGTTTTTGTTCTTTCATACAGATTCCTTTCTTGTTTCTTTTATACCGGGAATTTTAACAATCGCCCCTGTGTTTGCTGATGTTACCATTTGTGTATATCTGCCGAGATAACCTTTAGTAATTTTAGGTTTAAAGTCAGGTAAAAGATCAAGCCTTTTATTTATTTCTTCATCACCAAGATGAACGAATATCTTTTTATTTGGAATATCAATTGTAATTAGATCCCCATTTTCAACAGCAGCAATTGGTCCTTTCTCTGCAGCCTCAGGAGAAACATGTCCAACACAGGCTCCTCTTGTTCCACCAGAGAAACGGCCATCTGTAATTAAAGCAACTTTATCACCAAGACCCATCCCCACAATTGCGCTTGTTGGTGAAAGCATTTCAGGCATCCCAGGTCCTCCTTTTGGTCCTTCATATCGAATGACAACAACATCTCCTGTTTGAACTTCTTTATTTGATATTCCGTATAGAGCTTCATCTTGGGAATTATAGATTCTTGCTGGGCCGGTATGATTAAGCATTGCAGGGTCAACCGCTGCAGTTTTTACGACTGAACCATACGGTGCTAAGTTTCCAAACAGAATTGCAAGTCCACCTTTACTAAGGAAAGGATCATTAATACTTCTTATTACATTTTTATTTTTTATTTCAGAGGAAGAAATATTTTCTCCGAGAGTTTTTCCTGTAACGGTTGGGCGGGTAAGATCAAGCACTCCGTCCAGTTTGGAAAGTTCATTTAAAATAGCAGATATTCCTCCCGCTGAATCAACATCCTCCATATGAACATTTTTTGTTGCTGGACTAACTTTACAGATGTAAGGAACTTTTTCTGCAAGATCATTTAATTCACCAAGGTCAAATTCCATTTCGGCTTCGTTAGCAATTGCCAGAGTATGAAGAACAGTATTAGTGCTGCCTCCCATTGCCATATCTAAAGCAAACGCATTAAGAAAAGTATTTCTGGAAAGTATATCTCTTGGTTTTACATCTTTTTCTACTAAGTAAAGAATTTGCTTGCCAACTTGTTTAGCAAGCTCTTTTCGCCTGGGATCAATTGCTAATATCGATCCGTTTCCAGGAAGAGCAAGTCCTAAAGCTTCCATCAAACAATTCATGGAGTTAGCTGTAAACATTCCGGAACAAGAACCGCAGGAAGGGCAACTAAAATCTTCAAGTTCTTTTAATTGTGTACCATTTATTTTCCCGGATTGATATTCTCCAACCCCCTCAAACACAGAAATCAAATCTACTTTTTTACCGGAAGGTGTAAGTCCCGATTTCATTGGACCACCGGAAATAAATATTACAGGAATATTTACACGAACAGCTCCCATTAACATTCCCGGTACAATTTTATCGCAGTTAGGAATACAAACGACTCCGTCAAGTCTATGCGCTTCAACTACAGTTTCGAAACTATCGGCAATAAGTTCACGGCTTGGGAGGGAATATCTCATACCTATATGCCCCATTGCAATTCCATCATCAACACCAATTGTATTGAACTCAAATGGAACTCCACCGGCTTCACGTACAGCTTCTTTTACAACTTTACCGAATTCCTGGAGATGAACATGCCCGGGGATAAGATCTATATAAGAATTACAAATCCCGATGAAAGGTTTGTTAAAATCGTCATCGCTTTTAATAATACCTGTGGCTTTTAACAGGCTTCTGTGAGGAGCTTTATCAAAACCTTTTTTTATTAAATCTGATCTCACCTTTTCCTCTGATAGATTAAAAGTTTTTTAATCTTCAGATACAACCTCGGGACTCCGGTCAACCCTTCATCTACTTTTTCTTTATATTGATTTTTCTTTAAGCCTGATTCAGGGTTTAACCATTATGTATTAGCCTAGGATTATAATTCCTAGGATACTAATAATAATAGAAATCCCTAGAATGATATCTAAAGAAAGGATATTGATTGAATTCAACACAACAATGCGAATGCCATTATGTGGTAAAACAGCTATTAGACTTGTGGTTCTATTTTTTATCGTATTGTTCATGTGTTGTTCAAAATTGCCTTTGAATATAAAACCTTAATATTCGTTTGTCAAGCTAATTTATGACATACAAAAAAAATATTTTCCTTTTATGTGATATTAAATTTTTACCGTCAGTTGAAACCAGTGCACAAATTTTTAAGATGCATTATGAACTATTCCATTTTAAAATTGAATTAATACTTCGATTAAATTCCTCAAAAGATTCTCCAATTATAAAAAATAGTTGAAAGAAATTATTTTTCTTTAATAAAAATATTATTTCTTATTAAGTTAAGGGAACTACTTAAACGCAACAAAATAATTAATATCTGTTCTAAATAAATTCTCAAAAAAATGTATCTCTATGACCAAATAACAGTAAAAATTATAGCTGATATTTTTGGATTAAAAATATTTTTCCAATCAGTACTGCATTATAATTTCCATCTTTGTTATGTAAAAATGTAGACTTCATTTCTTATTTCATAAAAATAAAAAACACAAATGAAAGAATTTTCTTGACTTTACTATAAATTTTACGTTATTTTCGCACCTAAGTGGGTAAAAGTGGCAAATTTTCCCATGGATGCCCAAATATATGTTTAAAGGACAATTTACATATTCGATTGATTCAAAAGGTAGGATTAGCATCCCTGCTAAGCTACGTCGTTACGTTTCCGCAGAAGCTAATGATACTTTTGTTATGACAAGAGGCACAACTACATGTATTGATATATATCCTCTTGACCAATGGTTACTGATTGAAGAAAAGCTAAACAACTTAAATCAATTCAAACCGGATGATATAAGGTTTACCAGAACCATACTTTTATTTGCCTCGGAAGATTCTCTTGACTCACAATCAAGAATACTCATACCACAAAATCTTATTGAGTATGCAAAAATTGAAAAAGAAGTTTTGATAATTGGTGCACTCAAAAAAATAGAAGTATGGAATCCTAAAATCTTTGAAGAATATTTAAAACAATCAGATGAAACTTATGAACAAATAGCAGCTAAAGTAATGTCGTGAGAATGAACAATTTCCATACACCAGTATTATTAAATGAGAGTACTAAATATTTGGTAACAAATCAATCTGGTGTTTACTTCGATGGTACCTTGGGTTTCGGAGGGCATTCCGAAGCAATCTTAAATAAAATAAATAATAATGGAATATTGATAGCAACAGATGTAGATAAAGATTCTTTCAGCTTCTCTAAAAAGAAATTTCAGGATGATCCACGTGCGAGATTTTATAATTTCAACTTTTCACAAATTGATACAATTTCTAAAATAGAATCTGTTTCTTACTTTGATGGAGTGTTCGCAGATTTGGGTGTTTCGTCTTTTCAGCTGGATAATCCATCTTCAGGATTTACTTATAGAACTGAAACAAAGCTTGATTTAAGAATGGATAAGACGAGGGCAATAAGTGCCTCTGATATTGTTAATTCTTTTTCAGCAGAAGAGCTTGCAAAAATAATTTTTGAGTATGGAGAAGAAAAAAATTCCAGGAAAATTGCTAAATCAATAATTAATAAGAGAATAAATAAAAAGATAGAAAAAACGACAGAACTTAGGGAAGCAATTGAAGATGTAACTTCTCCTAAGTATTTGAGTAAAACTCTTTCCCGGGTATTCCAGGCTTTAAGAATTTATGTAAATGATGAACTTGAAACATTAAAAAGTTTTTTAACTAAAGCTGTTGATCTTTTAAAAGTTAATGGAAGAATAGTAATTATCTCTTATCATTCTCTTGAAGACAGGATTGTTAAAGAACATTTTAAATTTGAAACTCTGGATTGTATTTGTCCAAAAGAATATCCCGTCTGTAAATGCGATAAAGAAAGAAGATTAAAAATTCTAACCAAAAAACCTGTTACTCCTGCTGAAACAGAAATTAATCTCAATAAAAGGGCAAGAAGTGCAAAACTTAGAGCAGCGGAAAGATTATGAAAAAGGGATCGAAGCTTCTAATCTTTTTTGTGCTGTTTTTACTTGTTGTCAATTCAATGTTAGTGCTTGGTTATGTAGGTGTAAAATTAGAATGTGAACTACTAACAAAAGCGAAGTTCGATGCACAGAAAATGCTTAATTCACATAAGAATAAACAAATTAATCTTATTGCAGAAGCACAATTTTTATTCTCGGAAGAAAGAATTGTTAAAATCGCATCCGAAGAATTAAATATGATGAAAAGAACCGAACCACAAATAATTTTAACTGTTAGTAAAGACAAGATTGACAGAATAAGTGAGGCATTAAAGGAAAAATATGAATAGATCAAGAGCAATAGTCATAATTATAGGAGTTTTTGTTTTCTTCATCGCGTTGATATTTAAGCTTGTTGACATCCAGATAGTTAAGAGTGAAGAGCTGACTTATTTTGCGCAACGCCAGCAGATGAAGGTTGAAAAGGTTCTTCCTGAACGCGGTGTTGTTTATGATCGTGATGGGGTGCTTCTTGTTTATAACAGGAATGATGTTTCCTTTTATCTCGATCTCAGGATGGTTCCTAAAGAAAATAAGAAAAAGATTGCTAAAAAATTCTCATCTGTATTTGGAAAGAGTTACAATTCTTATTTAAAACTCATGAGCCAATCCTCTAAAACTATTTGCCTAGAGAAAAAAGCTTCAAGTGAAAAAGCTATGCTTCTTAAGGATTTTAAAATAATCGGGCTTTTCAACAGGGAGGATCCAACAAGAGTTTACTACTATAATAGTCTTGCATCTCACGTTCTTGGCTATCTTAATGAAAAATATACCGGCGTAAATGGAATAGAAAAATCTTTTAACGATCTCTTAAAAGGTGAAGAAGGGATTAGATTAGTCGAACGGAATGCGATTGGTGATGTTATAACTTTCTCCGAGGAAGAAACCAGGCAAGCAATACAAGGTAATAATGTTTATCTAACTATTAATAGAGGATTTCAGAATGCGCTTGAAGAAGAATTGCAAAATTGTATTAAAGAATACAATGCAATTTCGGCAGTTGGAATTATTATGAATCCGAACAACGGAGAAATTCTTGCTCTTGCCAATATTGATGATTATGATCCAAACAGGTTCTGGAATTTCAGTGATGAATCGAGAAGAAATAAATCTGTAACAGATACTTATGAACCAGGTTCAACTTTTAAAACTTTTTCTCTCGCTGCTTTGTTTGATCAGAATCTATGCAGGGAATCTGAAATAATTAATGTTGAAAACGGGAACTATAAATTTAGAACTGCTAACATTCGCGACACTCACAAATTCGAGCACTTGACTGTTAAAGGTATATTTGAGGAATCAAGTAATATCGGTTTGGCAAAACTTTCCCACAGAATTGATGATGAACTTTTCTATAAATACTTAAGAGGGTTTGGTTTCGGAAGTTCTACAACGGTGGATCTGCCAGGTGAAGCAAAAGGAAGTCTTAAGAATCCAAACGAATGGTCTAAAGTTACAAAAGCATTTATGTCTTTTGGTTATGAAACTTCAGTAACACCTGTCCAGCTTATTGCAGGGTTTTCTTCAGTTATAAACGGCGGCATATTATATAAACCTCAGATAGTAAAAAAAGTTACTGATTCAAACGGTGAATATGTTTTGGATTCAGAAACTAAGGATATCAGGCGAGTTGTCTCTGAAGAAACTTCTTACAGGATGAGAAATTTATTAAAGTCTGCTGTTGAAAAAGGAACCGGTAAATTAGCAAAGCTGGATTATGTTTCCATTGGCGGTAAAACGGGAACTTCAAAAAAAATAGTTAATGGCAAATACACAACAGATTATTATTCTTCTTTTGTAGGATTTTTTCCAGTAGAAAATCCCCAGATTGCATGTTTGATTCTTGTTAATGAACCTCATGAAGGAAAGTATGGTGGGCTTGTTGCTGCGCCTGTTTTCAAAAAAGTTGCGGAGAAATTAATTGAGCTTGAACCCGATTTGATCGGATTACCTGAGAATAACTTATCACCAAAAGAGAAATACGATTTTGTAAGTACAAATTCGGATTATGAGAAGGAAGATATAATCCCGGTTAACCTCGATTTTAAAACAACACCTGTTCAGAATATCATATTAGAAAAAAATATAATGCCTGATCTTAAAAATGTTTCTTTGCGTGATGCAATTACTGTTTTAAATAAGATGGGATTGAAATATAAAATTCGCGGCTCAGGAAAAGTAATAACACAAAGCATTTTACCTGGAGAGAAAATTCTCAGAGGAAATTCATGTGTACTCGAATGTAAAGAAATCAAAGTGCAGGGAACAGTAGTTTATTGATGGAACTAACCGAATTAATAAATAGCGTACATGCAATCCAGGTAGCTGGTGATATTCAACAAAAAGATGTTTCTTCTGTTTGCTATGATTCGAGGAAAGTTAAACAAAACACTTTGTTTGTTGCGGTAAAGGGATTTAATACCGATGGGCATAAATTTATTCTTGATGCAATTAATAGAGGTGCGATCGCAATTATTCTTGAAGATAACAAATCAATTCCTGATGACATCTTTATTCATGAAAAAGTTGCAAAGATTTTAGTTGCAGATAGCCGGAAAGCATTAGCCGAAGTATCGGGTGCTTTTTACAAATTTCCATCTCAAAAAATAAAATTGATTGGAATTACCGGAACAAACGGAAAAACAACAACATCATATTTTATTAAAAGTATTTTGGAAAATGCGGGAGAAAAAACAGGTTTGATTGGTACTATCGCAAATTATATTGGTGATAAAGAAATAAAATCATCTCTAACAACTCCGGAATCCAACGATCTGAATGAACTTTTCTTTGAAATGTATAATGAAGGTTGCGGTTATACTGTAATGGAAGTCTCTTCTCATTCTTTAGTACTTAATCGGGTTTATGGACTTAATTTCAATTCTGCAGTCTTTACGAACATAACTTCAGATCATCTCGATTTTCATAATACTTTTGAAAATTATTTTAGTGCAAAGAAAATATTATTTGATTCTTTAGGCTCATCTTCATTTGCTGTTTATAATTCGGATGATAAAAATGGTAAAGAGATAATCAGGGATTCAAAAGCAAACTTTATTTCTTATGGAACAGCAACTAACTCGGATTTTATTTTAAAAGATATAAAATATGATTTAACCGGAACAACATTTACTGTTGAACACAAAGCAGTCACGTTTCCTGTTTCAACTTCTTTAATTGGTCAATTCAATGCATATAATGCCTGTGCTGCTTTTGCTGTTTGTTTTGTTTCCGGTATCAA
>CAZECH010000050.1:0-11597 GCA_964510675.1 uncultured Ignavibacteriaceae bacterium | reverse complement strand
CAACATCACCATAAGACCGAAGGTTTTTTATATCAAAAAGATTTGTAATCTGCAGATAAACTGTAAACTCGTGTGAGCCCAGAATTTTAATCCTCTTATCTATTTTTAAATCAACATTATGACTTGCAGGGAAACGGTAATTGTCATAAGTATCAGGGGCATCATTGGGTTGCAAATAAGTAAATGATTGACCACTTACAAATCTATACATAATACTTAAACTTGTTCCGTTCAATACAGTATTGATAATTGAACTTTCATCATAATCTGAATAACTCAAAAATAAGTTTGCTCGAAGAATATGCGGACGGCTGAAACTACGTTCAGTTGGAATTCTTTTATTCACTTCAGTGTCCCACTCATAAATAATATTTCCGTTTTCATCATATGTTACACGTCTCGGACTCGCCCTGCCTGTTGTTGATTTCGAAAAACTATAATTAAGATCGATGTTTATATATTGACTAAAAAGTGATCTGAGTGAAATTTCAAATCCTCTTGAATCCCCATAATCACCAGGGAAATAGGCAGCAAAGGATTGATTAGGAGAAATCTGATTTCTGAATGGATCATAACCTTTAACAGATCTGTCAAACAGTCCTACCCGTTCATCTGTCTGATCAAATACATCTTTATAAAATGCAGTTAAATCCAAAACAGCAATGTCATTAAAATTGTGTTTTATGCCGACTTCAAACATTATGGTTTTTTGAGGTTTGAGAGGTTCAACAGTGTAAGCAACAACTCGTTCAGGATCACCATCGTTTGAGGCGATATGTTTGGGATCCCTGCCTTCCTGTTCAGCAAGAGTTCTTTCTGCAATAATTTTCTCAACTAGATTTACGGGTCTGAAGTAAAGAAATTCAAACATCTGATCGAGCGGAGGCATCTGATAGTAATGTCCATAATTAAAATGAAGCAGTGAGTTTTCAGTTATTGGGAATGATACTCCGAAACGGGGACTTAACATATTGTATGATCTTGAAGGAATTCTATTTTTACTTAAAACGTTTTCATAAGAATATTTGACTCTGCCAAGGGAATCCACTTGATCAAGATCCGGATCTTTTGTTACATCATATAAAGGATCAATGGCAAGATTAAAATAATTTGTTCTTTCAAACCACATTCTGTTCGGATCAAAATAATCATAACGCAAACCGATATTTAAAATCATACTTTCAAATTCCATTTTATTCTGAATATACAATGCAAACTGTATAGGATGGAATGTTTCATTTAAACCTTTGTTTATCCAATCCTCTTGATTATCAGTAAATGATGGAAATCTCCAGCTTTCATTCTCCGCAAATGTATTATAACGAAATTCAAATCCGCTTTTTAAAAGATTGCTTGAATTGAATTGCCAGTTCAGATTTCCGACAAGCGAAATATCCCCCGAAGATGCATTATTCTTAATTATGGGAGAAAATTGATCAAATGGTTCATCTTCAAATCCGTCATATCTCATAAAACCAAAAAGAGTAGGATTTTGGCTTCTTCCTAATTCAGTATAACCACTTGATCCTTCCTGAAATTCTATGTTATATGAACTAAGTTTTGCCTCATAAAATAAATCATTACTAAGAACATGAGTGAACAATCCTGATAAACTCCAGTTATAAGTATCTATCAACGAACCCCATCCCCTGTAATATTTAGCCTGATTTGTAAAATCTCCGTTTTCCTGAAGTGTTGAATGAGCGTCATGATTATAGGTTCCATTAAGTCTTAATCTTATATCTTTCCCGCGTGTTGAAAAATTAAAAAAAAGATTTTCCGTATTTTTTGAAGGGCGAGGATGAGGCAATGTATATGCTTGCCTCTTAAATTGAGTAGAAATAAAAAACTTAATAGGTGTCTCATTCAGCATAACCAAAGGTCCACCTAAACTTGCATAAAGAGTATGATCGGGAATTTTTCTGTAGTCGTAAATCTGATTTTGCCGGTAAGGAGTCCACCAGGCGGGATCAAGAGTGCCGTCTTCAAGTGTGTTATCTAAATATTCTTTTTGCGTATTAGGATCATACAGATAATTTCCGAAATGGTGTTGACCTGGGAAGCCGAAAATATAATCTATGGAAGCATTAAACTTTTCAGAACCTTCTTTTGTAATAACACTAATCACACCAGATTGTGCTTCTCCGTATTCGGCTGTAAAGCCTCCTGTCATTATCTGAACTTCCTGAATTGAATTTATATTAAGATTAGTAAACGAGCCACCCCAGTCCGCTCTGCCATTCACCAAAGATGCAGTTCTTATTCCATCGAAGAACCATTTAATTTCATCCTGACTTCCACCTCGCACTGAATATCGAGATTCACCTCTTCCTGCAGACCCTAATCCACCAGCTACAGGAATAGGATCAAAGAAAACTCCGGCTTGAACAAACAAACCTTCTTTTGCGTCAATCACAGCCAATCTGATAATTTCTTCCACACCGAGAAATTGAATGCTCGCAGTAACGTCTTTCTGAATGACTGGTCTTTGTGCAACTACTACAACCTCACCTCCAAATTCAAGATTTGTTTCCTCAAGTTCAGCATCGATTCTTGTAGTGAGTTCGGCTCTGACTTTCACATCGTGCACAATCATATTTTTATAACCGATCATAGAAAATTTAACGGTATACTCGCCGGGAGGAACTTGCAGAATAAAATATTCCCCCTCAGTGTCTGTAGCTGATCCGTAATTTGTTCCATCTATTATTACATTAACACCGGGAAGTTTATCTCCTGTTTTTTTATCGATCACCGATCCTTGAATCTTACCTGTAACTCCGGCAATAACGTTAACGTAACAAAGTGAAATTAAAATCGGAAAGATTTTAATAAACACTGAAAAGATGTTTGCCCGGGATAATTTTTTCGAGTTGTAAAAACAATTTAGATTCATTTTAATACCTGAAGAGAATATTGTATTTCAATCTTTTAATCCACTCATTATAAAACCCTGAATGAAGTATTTCTGGAATACAAAAAAAATCAAAAGCATCGGCAGCATCATCAGCATAGATGCAGCCATTAACAACGACCATTCAGTAACGTACTGGCCAACAAACATTCCCAGACCAAGAGCAATTGTCCCTTTCGCCTGATCTGATAAATATATAAGAGGCCCAAGAAAATCATTCCAAGAAAACATAAAAGTCAATATTGCAACTGTAGCAAGAGCAGGTTTCGCATTTGGTAAAACTATATTCCAGTAAATTCTGAACTCTGAACAACCATCAATTCTGGCTGAGTCAAGGAGATCTCTCGGTATAGAAAGAAAAAATTGCCTTAGAAGAAAAATACTGAATGCACTTCCGCCAAGAAATGATGGAAGAGTAAGAGGTTTAAAACTATTAAGCCAACCTATTTCTTTAAAGAATACAAAGACGGGTATCATAATAACTTGTATCGGCAACATCATAGATGCGAGAACAATAATGAATAAAAAATTTCTTCCGGGCCAGTTGAGACAGGCAAATGAATATGCCACTATTGAACTGGATAATACAGTACCGGTTATTATTATTGCTGAAACAAAAACTGAATTCTTTACATATAAAAGAAATGGAATCCTGTCAAAAACTTTTGAATAATTATCCCAATGAAATGTTTCAGGTATCCATTGTGGAGGAATTGTAAAAATCTGTGCATCTCCTTTCAATGAAGTTGAAAGAATCCATAAGAATGGAATTATGAAGAACAAAGCAAAGATTGATAACAATAAATAGATAAAAGTACTTTTTATAATTTTTCTGTTTGTTTGAGTTTTCACTTTGTAACTCCATCATAATGCACCCACCTCTTGCTTAACCTGAATTGAATAACAGTTATGATAAGACTTATGACCAGAAGCAGCCATGCAAGTGCTGAAGCATAACCCATCTCAAAATCATTGAATGCTTTATTATATAAATATAGATTATAAAACATAGTGGAGTTTAGCGGACCGCCTTGAGTCATAATGTATGCTTCAACGAAAACCTGTAGGGAAAAAATGATTTCAAGCACTGACCATAAGAATATTACCGGAGAAAGCATAGGAATAGTTATGTTTTTAAATTTAGCCCACCATCCGCCGCCATCAATATCAACAGCTTCATAAAGATGTTTTGGAACATCTTGTAATGCCGCACGAAATACCAACATTCTTCCTCCACCGATTGACCATACACTCATAAGAACCATTGAAGGTTTTGACCAATTAGGATCAAGTAACCAAAGCGGGCCGGGAATTCCCATATAGGCTAAGAAAGAATTTATTAATCCAAACTGAGGATTGAACATCCACAACCAGACTACTGATAATACAACTCCGGTTACAATTGAAGGTATGAAATAAATGGTTCTGAAAAATTTTACACCACGAACAGCATTGTTTACTAATACTGCCAATAGTAATGAGCCGATGATGCAAAGTGGAACTCTCAGTACTGTATAAACTAAAGTGTTGGATATAGAAATCCAGAAATAAGGATCTTCAAAAATTAATTTCTCATAATTACCAAAACCGATGAACTGTGGAATACGTAAAACATCATATCTGCATAAGCTATAGTAAATAGACATGATCATTGGATAGAGACCGAAAATGATAAATCCAATAAACCACGGCATCATAAAAAGTATCCCGAATACTGCCTGCTGTTTATTAAACTTATTTATTTTAAAATGGATCACGTTATTTTTTATTTAATGGAAACTTGACTTCGGACGTAATTATCATATTCTATCGTCTCATCTAAATGAATCTGAATTGTTTTCTCAGCTTGTTTCAGAGCATCGAATGGAGATTGTATCTTATGAACAACACGTTCCTGTGCACCCATATATTCCCTCCAGAATACATCGTGAACTAATGGAACAACCGTCGGTGTTTTGCTGTGTTCAAGCAGATCTACAAAAATTTTATTAGATTCATTTAATGAAAGAAACGCGGGATTATTTGCTGTTAGTTTATTTGAAGGAAATAAAAGTGCTTTTTGTCTTTCTGCCTCGGTTAGTTGGATATTTTTTTGAACAGCAAATTTCATAAACTCCCAGGCTGCTTCCTTATTCTTGGCGCCTCGTGGAATTGCTAACCACCAACTACCTGTGGATGAAACAGGTGCATATCCTTTAAATGTTGGAATTTCAGCAACTCCATAATCAAGGTTTTTATTATACAGTTTAATTTGGTCAGGGAATGAATTATCCAACACCATCATAGCAATTTTTTCTGAAATGAAACCGTGTTGTTCGGCAAATCCAAATCCGGCTATGAAAGTTGAAACATCTTTGATATTGAACTGACTATAAAAATTAACAGCCCAATTAAAAGCCTCGATTGTAGGTTGATTAGTCAGACTAACCTTAGCTCCATCAATTGATAGTATCTGAGCACCCAGTTCCCAAGCCATAATAATGGAAGTTTGAACATTCCCGTAAGTTGGAATGAATCCCATCTGTTTGAAATTTCCTTTTTCATCTTTCTTAATAAGCCATGATGAATATTCCAAAACATCATCCCAGGTTTTAGGCGGGTTTTCCGGATCAAGTCCTGCTTCTCTGAATAGCTTTTTATTGAAGAAGAAGGCATAGGAATTTGAGTAGAGTGGTAGAGCATAAATATTATCTTTAAATCGCATCTCACTCCATAGTGCTGAAAAAAATATTGTGGAATCGAAGGAATCACGTTTTATCAAATCGTCTAAAGGTGTGAGCGCTAACCTGGTTGCCCATTTTGCAACCGGTGTAACAAGGAAAACTAAATCAGGAGGGTTTTCGCTTAGTATTGAAGTGAGAATTTTCTTTTCGTGTTCATTCCATGGAAGAGGTGTTGGCTCAACGATAATATTTTCATGTGTTCGGTTAAATTCAGTTACATGGAATGGTTGCTCTTTCATTGCACTAACCATCCAGTATTTTAATCTTATCTTGCCGTCATTTGGTGGTTTACTATCAGGCATAAACAGGAATAAGCCCATAGCTATAAGAACTGCCAGACTCAGAACAATTTTAATTATTTGTTTCATTCTTCCGGATTTAGTTAGTACGTAAAAATTTTAATCGCACTACCTCATTTGAATTCTTAACGACTTTACATCTTCTTCATGGCTATTAAGTAGTTATCATTTACCTTTCTGAATCTCAATCGAGTAAGTAAAATGCTCAGCATTATAATACCCGATATTGTATTCAACCGGCCTTCCACCAGGATCGAGAACAAATCTTTTTCTTTTCAGAACCGGCGAACCAATTTTAACTTTTAATTTCCCAGCTATATTTTCATCAGCTAGTTTTGCACTTATTTCTTCTCGTGATGTTGCAACCACTGTCGCGTATTCTTCCTCAAGCATTTTGTATAATGGTTTACTGAAATCTTCTTTCCCTGTTAAACCAACTCTTGGATGAAAATAGGATAAGAAATAGACAATCGGCCCTTCGTCTAACCCGCGAAGCCTTTCCATACAGAGAATATCTTTATGTTGTGAAATAGAAAAAAAATTCCTAATTGTTTCATCCGGTTGAACCCAGCTGACATTAATTTCATAAGTTTTAAATGCAATCCCCTTTTTATTCATCTCCTGTGTAAAGCTATGCCAACTATCTAATCCGGTGACGACATTATTATTATCAGATACTTTGGTTCCTATGCCCTTTTTTCTGATGAGTAAACCTTCATACACTAAACGATTGGTAGCATGCCTAACTGTATTCCGGGAAATACCTAACCTCTTTGCGAGTTCAACTTCGTTGGGTAACATTTTACCTTTGCTGTATTCAGGCAGCTCAATCATCTCTCTTAGCATTCTCTCTACCTGAACATGTAGTGGAAGAGCACTTTTATGATTTATTTCAATTACCATATTCAATAGAAAAGTTTAATTGCATATTTAATTTATTAATTGACTATTTTATTATGTCCAAATGTTCATACATTTGAACATAGTTAAACTTAATCTGTAAAAAACCTTTTGTCAAGAAAAATTTAATAACTTATTTTTTTAGTTTAATTTTATCACAATCGATTTATGATTATTTGGTCATCGGTTTTTAAAAACAGGTAGAAATAATCAAACGGCATAGAGAATAATTCCTATAAAAAATTATAAATCAATATGAATGACAAAACTGAATTTCAGCATAAAGTTGCTTTGGTTACCGGTGGTGCAATGGGTATTGGTTGTGCAGTAGCTAAATTACTTACGCAAAGAGGTGCCAAAACACTTATAGTTGACAAAGCTGAAGATGAGGGATTAAAGATTGTTTCAGAGATTAATTCTTACGGAGGTAGTGCGGATTTCTTCAAAGCTGATGTTTCAATTATTCAAAATTGTTCTGATGCGGTTAAGAAAGCAGTCGAACTTTATGGCAGATTAGATATTATTTCAAACAATGCCGGTATTCAGCGATATGGGACGGTTGAATCAACTACAGAGAAAGAGTGGGATGAAGTTATGAATATTAATCTAAAAAGTGTTTTTTATATCTGTAAGTTTTCAATTCCTCATCTTAAAAAAACTAATGGAAGCATTGTTAATATGACCTCCGTTCAAGCATTTGCGACTCAAAGAGGTGTTGCCGCTTATACTACTTCAAAACATGCCCTTATCGGTTTAACAAGGAGTATGGCGATAGATTATGCACATGATAGAATACGCGTGAATTGTGTCGCACCGGGAACAGTCGATACCCCTATGCTGCGATTTGCAGCCTCGCTAGATCCTGATCCGGAATCCGTTTATGAAACTTGTAGAAACATGCATCCATTAGGAAGAATTGCAAAGGCTGAAGAAGTCGCTGAAGTTGTAGCGTTTCTTGCTTCAGACCGAGCATCTTTCGTGACCGGAGCTTGTTATATAATTGATGGAGGATTACTTCTTCCACTTGGTGGTGAACCAAAAACATCCCAGGAATAAAAATGAATATAGTAGATATAAAAGCAACCACTGTATCTGTTCCGCTTGAAGCACCATTAAGGCATGCAAACGGAGCTCATTGGGGAAGATTTGTGAGAACCATTGTTGAAGTAGTAGCAGATAATGGTTTAGGAGTTGAGCTGGATTATGATAAATTAAAAGCAATATTCCGAATTGTACAAAGAACTAGGCGATTACCAATATGACAGAGATTCGGGTGGACCAAACTGGTTCACTGTTTTGCTCAAAAAAAACTATGCTGATCCAAACATAACATTAGAGATATAAAATGCAATTAGATGATAATATATTTTATACAACTCTGGATCTTATGCCAGGAGTTCCGCTTAATGTATATGCCTTACGAGGAAGTGAATATTCAATTCTAATTGATACAGGTATAAAGAGTATGCGAGAGCAGGTTCTTGCTTTATGCAATGAAACTACTAACATCCGTAATGTGCTAATCACTCATGTTCATGCTGATCATATCGGATGTAA
Organism: uncultured Ignavibacteriaceae bacterium; assembly: GCA_964510675.1. GTDB lineage: Bacteria > Bacteroidota > Ignavibacteria > Ignavibacteriales > Ignavibacteriaceae > RBG-16-34-14. Next base: position 3,204 of record CAZECH010000050.1, on the reverse strand, counting down.
TGTTGCTGTTAAACATACAACTGGTGCACAGTTTTATGCTGCAGGCGCAATTCCCTGGATCGAAAATATGGAGACACATTATCTTGAATTTTGTATTCCTTCCGAGCATCTGCCTGATTCACAAGAACAAAGAGATGAAATTCTTGGATTGATGGATGGTCCTGTGAATGTTGATGTTGTCATAACAGAAGGAATTACATTCCGCCCAGGTGATGAAATTGAATTGGAGACAATTGCTCTCCCAGGTCATAAACTAGAAGAGGTCGGATTTCTAAATCGTGCAACAGGTGATTTTTTTACCGGTGATATTCTGCTGGCATTGGCCGCACCATTTTTTCACGGATTTCAGACTACACGTGGATTCAGAAATAGTCTGAAGAAAATCAGAGAATTAATTAATGAAGGAAAGATTAATCGAATCCTTGCATCACATCATCATCCTCTTAATAAAGAAAAAGCATTTGAGGCAATTAAAACTACAGAATATTTTTTGGATAGTGTGGAGCAGGCCGTTATTCAAGAATCAAAAGGAATTGATTTTCCTAGTTTATGGAAAAATGTTTGCAGTAGTATGAACAAGCAATTGGAGTTCAGAGGGTTTGCAATGCTCGAAGTACTGGTAAATGAACTTATAGAAGATGAAATTCTTTATAAAGGCAATGGCAGGATTTTTAGAAAATGAAAACTCTACTTCTGAAGAATTCTAAAGTTGAAGTTGGGATTTTGGAAGAATGCGGTCATCTCTTCCCAGTCCGATTTTTCCTTGAAAATAAAGTTATCGAACCAATGCATATTGCACCCTGGACGAATGAAGAACTCGATTCATCAATTCAGCCTATGTTAAAATTTTTAAGAGGAGATTTTTTTTGTGCTCCATTCGGGGAGAGCGATTTACTCGAAGATGAAACTCGCGCTCATGGTACATCTGCAAATGATAAATGGAATGACATTCAAATAACCAAAACATCTCTCAAACTAAAGCTTTCAAAAAAAATTTCCGGTGCTCAGCTAACAAAAGAAATTAGCATCCGGGAAGATGAGGCAGTTGTATATCAGAAGCACACATTCATTGGTGGTGATGGTAAAATTCCTGTTGGTCACCATTCAATGTTAAGAATACCTGTCAAAGGTTATATTAGTTTTTCAAATTTTGCTTTCGGTGGAACACCCCCTCAAGCTATTGAATCTGATACTGACCTCGGAAGGTCTATACTTAAATATCCACAGCATTTTTCTGATCTTAGCTCGGTGCAACGATCCGATGATAAACTTGTTGATATATCTGTTTATCCATTCGATACAAACCACGAAGACCTTTTTATGATAATATCTAATAAAGATATTCCATTTGGATGGTCTGTTGTAAGTTGTCCCGATGAAGGCTGGTTATGGTATTCATGTAAAAACAAAAATGTTTTACCAAACACAATTGTATGGTTAAGTAATGGCGGAAGATACTATCCCCCTTTCTCTTCAAGACATAAAAATGTGATTGGCATCGAAGAAACTGCGAGTTTCTTTCATCTTGGACATAGAGCCTCTGTTGAAAAAAACTTTTTAAATGAGCGAGGATTTAAAACATTTATTGAATTATCGCAAAGTAATATAATTGAGATTCCATATTTATTTGGGGTTGTTAAGATTCCAATCAACTTCAGAAAAGTAATATCAATAAAGGGAATTAAAGATGGAATTGAAATAACAGACAATAACCAAAATAAAGTACACACAAAAGTTAATTTAAATTTTATCAAGGATAATAAATGAAACTCGGAGTGATAAAGAATAAAGGTGCAGGTGTAATCATTGAAAATGGTTATATTTTATTAAGTAAACTATGATTCACCGGCTCACTTGAGCAACTAATATCAGCCAGTAGTGGTTTAGTTGAAATTAAAAATAAACTGGTAAAGCATAGTGAGTCTATTCCATTTAATAAGGAAGAACTTGATGCACCACTTAGAAAGCCTGAAAAGATTGTAGCAATAGGACTTAATTATATTGATAATGCCTCAGAACAAAAATGGAATTACCGAAGCATCCACTTGTGTTCACAAAATTCAATTCATCCAACTGCCCGACACATCAGAAAGTGATTGGCAGAAGGTAATTGATGTTAATCTGAAAGGTACTTTTTGGGGAATGAAATACAGTATCCCCTCAATAAAACATCAGGTGGCGGATCAATAATAAATATTTCATCAATGCATTAATTGGATTAGTTGATCGTGCTGTTTTTCTGCTTCTAAAAGCGGAATAATTGCAATGAGTCGTGCTGCAGCAATTGATCATATAAATGATAACATAAGAATAAATTGCATTGCCCCTGGTACAGTTGATACTCAATGGATTGAAGAATAACCCAAACAAATGAAAACCCTTCAGCAGCAAAAAAAATCGATGATAGCTTCAATGGCTGTCTATCCTGCTTCAGATGAATCCAGATTAACTGTTGTTTCAGTGATGATAGTGGATGGCGGAGTTACTGCAAAATAAAAATTTTTCTTTTTATTAATGCCAAAAACTATATTTTGGGGGAAAATAAAAATCCAGAGAAAAACTTAAGTGCTTTTTCTAATTCAGATTTTATTGTTTTATTAAGTTTACTAAAGGGAAATCAATTTCAAGTAGATGAAGAAAATAAAAACACCTCAAAGACTAAATAACCGAAAAAAAAAGATTATAAAAGCAAGTAAGGTTTTAAGTCTCATATTATTTTCCATTTAACAGAAGTTATGTTCTTTCTTTATAAATAATGTTGTACTTAATTGGAAAATCAGGGATTCATCTTGGCCGCAATGTCTTTCATTAAACCATACCCATTCCTTACTTGAATTTTAAATCATTTTTTCAGAGTGTTGCCAAAATAAATTTATCTTCAATCTCCTTGAAAATATCTTTAGCATATTTTTCTGCAAAATGGAACTGTAAAATACCTTGTATATAAATTAAATCTTTAGCGACATTAATTTCGATTCAACCTTTTCTATATTATTCGATTCACTTTTAAGAAAAGTAAGTTAACCTGACTTGACAGTTGCAAAACAAAAAATGCTCTTTTCAGAGCATTTTCAAAGATTCAGTGTTAAATAGAGTAAAGTGAAGTTAAGCCAAATAAAGGATTGGTGGAGGTGGCGGGAGTCGAATGTATAATAATAAATTAGGGGATCGAAGAATTTTTTCACACACATTTCACACAAACAT
>CAZECH010000049.1:0-11605 GCA_964510675.1 uncultured Ignavibacteriaceae bacterium | reverse complement strand
CCGGCAGTATAACCAACATCACCTCTGCCATGGGTTTGATTATATTGTCTGAAAATTACATCCCAGGCTTCGGCATCATTTTCTTTTCCGGTTAATGATTTTACAGCTTTTGAAACCATCGCGGTAACAAGATCCTGATCGACATTGCTATCCATCCACCAAAAATCCCCGCTTGAATTAGTTAATTGCTGATCGACTGCAGATGAATCCCGAACCCAGACAACACGCCCAGGGAAAATTCCTTTCCCTACCCCGATTGGTTCATTTGGATCTTCAAGAACAGATTTATAGTTAGCGTAGGAAAAAGGTTTATCGGATTGAAGAAGAAATGATGTACTGATGACTGCAATAATTAAAAAGATTACAGCTGCCCAATTATTTCCGGTTTGCCAATGTTTTTTAAATTTAAGAAAAGCAAAAGAAGATGTAACCAATGCAAGAATATAAATAATGAATCCGGAAGCTATGGGAAATGCTGCACGCTGGCAGGGATATGTTGCGCGGCTTGGTTTAGGAATTACACGAATAAGAAACCAAATCAAAGCCCCCAATCCTATAAGAAAGAAATACAATCTGGATTGTTTTATTTTCATAAAATACTCCCCTTTAAAATTTATATTAATTTATTATATTATCTATTTACTCAACATCATAGTTTTTTTATAATATTTTTTAGTTTGCACCGGTTGTACCCATATCTACTTTATACACTGTCCACGTTTCAGCTAAATCAGCGTCTGCATTTGTATTACCATTTATCATATAAAGGTAATTTTCACTGCCCCAGCACATAAACTTTGCATATGGAGGAACTATATTTTTATAAAAGTAATCTGAACTACCATCAGCAGGGTTATTTATTAAGAATGAATTAGGCCCATCGGTTGCAATAAAAATTTTTCCATCTGAAGAAAGCGCAAAATCTCTTATAACATTTGATGTAAATGAACCAAGATTTGTAACTACCTCCTGAGGACCGAGAGTACCTCCGGTATCAATTGGGTGTCTCCAGATAAAATGTCCTGCCGGTGAACCACCCGCCACATAGAGATATTGATTGTTAGCTTCGCCATAAACTTTCAATGAAAATATAGAATCAACTCCGGTAGTTGGATATAAATTTGTTGCATTACTTGCACTATCGGGGCGAATTACAAACAAATCGGTTTTAAATCCGCTTACATATAAATACCCGTCTGCATCGAAAGCACCTGTTTTTATCTGCCTGCTGGTTGTAAGTCTGTGCCATTCCTCTTTTTCACCTGTTTCAGAATGTATCCTCTCAATCAAACGGTTTGTACTAAATAGATATATCCATCCATCTGAACCTAATGTTATACTTGCAGGTAATCTTGTTGTTGTTTGTAAAAGAGTTTTATCACCTGATGGGGTAACTTTATAAACATTAGAGTTGACTGAATTAGCATAAGCTACATAAATATTTTGAGCATTATCGACGGCGATACCACCAAGATCTAAATTCTCCAGGAAAGAACCATATTGTTCAGTAACCGGATCTATTTTATAAGGGCCATATCTAACTACAAAACCTGCACTAGTGGAATCGCTAAATTTATTTATTTTAAAATAGGCAGAATCTGTTGCTAAATTTGGCCTGCGAATGGTGATGGATGTTGATGTCAGTTCAACAATTTCTGCATTAGGAGTTGTAGTATATGGAATTTCGAAAAATACATTTTCATTTGTTAGTCCATCAAAACCTTCTCCATGAATAACAATATTATTTACTCCTGGCACGGCTTCATTTGGTGGTTCCATGCTGCTAACTGTGGGAGATGGAGAAAACACAAAAGGATTTTCCCACAAAGGTTCTGCAACATCATATTCACAGCTTGTAATGATAGTCACTATGGATGCTATCAAAAACAATGTTAAAATCATTAAATAACGATGGACTCTCATATTTTTCTCCTTAAAAACCATAAAAATTTTTATACAAATGAATATTTAGTTAAAAAATATCTGCCAGTGAAAATCTGGCTGTAAACCTCTGTACTTTATCAAATACTCCGAATGGTGTATATGCATAATCAAATGCAAACCCGTATTGTGAAACTCCTACACCAAATGAAAATCCGCTTTCATCGTTACTAGATATATATCCACCTCTTAATGAAAGAGTATTCAACAGTTTATAATCCAAACCGACTTTAACCTGTTCAGGGTGATCACGGTGATGGCTTGCATCAACGCTTACATAAAGTGATTGATCAAAAGGAAGATCTCCAACTAAGTCCATAATATTCATTGATATTCCAAGAGTAAATACCAAAGGTGCCTGAATACCTTCTTCTGCATACTTGTATTCTGCAGAAAAATTTCTAACCGACATACCAAATACCAAGCTCTTAACTCCTGTTCTGAATTGAGTCCCAAAATCAAATACAAATGGATTCAAATCATTTGATACTATTGCAGTATCTGAAACTCTATATTGAGAATCAGTACCCGCATAAAATGTTTGAATATTAACGGCGGTCATACTTTCCCCCAAATCCTGATGAAGCCATCTAACCTGCCCTCCTACACTGAATCTATCTGTTAATTGTTTTGCATAACCAACACCTACTGCTAATGCATTCAGTGAAAATATACCTATATCATCATAACCCTGGGGAGATGCTAAATTAACACGTGTGCCATAGAAGTCTCCATAATCCACGTATTGAAGACTAAAACCAAGAACACCATAGTCTCCATCGAAAGGATTAACTGCCAAACTAACTGAGTTATGTTGGATATCTGCTATCCATTGATTGATGCTCGCTGTTACATCAATAAAACTAGTTATATCAGCCATTCCCGCAGGATTAAAAAACAACGAACTGGAACCAAATTGAAGACTTGTCATTGCCTCTCCCATTGCAGCAGCACGCGCATCTGAAACTACACTTAGAAATTGAAAACCGCTTTGAGCTAATTTAACATTGTCCTGTGCATAAATATTTGTAAGCTGTAAACATCCTATAAAAAGAACGATAATAAAACTCAGTATCTTTTTTTTCATTTGAATTCTCCTTACCTGATTATCACAAATTTTCTAAAAACAGAACGACCGTCAGGTGTTTCAACATATAAAATATAAATACCGCTGGTTACGATTTGTCCATAGGTAGTCTTTGAATCCCAAAGTTCATCTCCGGTTCCAATAACATGATCCTTTTCCCAAATAAGATCACCCCGTTCAGTGAAAATTTTTAATTTGCAAATTGGTGGTAGTCCATAGAATGCAATCCGATCTAATTGGGATTGATCTCCAAACTGAAGGAATCTACCCCGCACATCATAAGGATTAGGTACTACACGAACAAGATCCAACAAAGTTCCACCGGAAATGGAAAAGGGAGTTATAAAATTTGAGCTATTATATGATACAATATCAAAACCATTATAAGCAGCTCCGGAAACCCATTCACCTCTATATGAAATCCAGTTATTTCCATCTAAACTTATTTGTTTCCAATATGCTCTATTCGAATCCGGTGGTAATGTGTCAATAGTGCTTAGGCAAAGATATGTTAGTCCAAGATAATTGACTGAAGCATAGGGAGAATATGTTGAATCTAAAACCCATTCAGAAGGATTAATAAATTTCCATTGGGTTGTATCTCCTTCTGGCGGTGTAGGCGGCCCTGTAATCGCTGGTCTTTGAAGAGTTGCCGGTGTATTAGTAATTGTCCAGGAAAAATTACTTAATGCTCCACCACTTTTTGATTGGATATAGTAATAATAATCAAATCCACGAACAGCAGTTACATCATCAAAGCTCGTTACATTTGGATCATTTGTTTCGAAAATCTTTTGGTAAATGGTTCTATAATCAAGAACATTTCCTCTGGAACGATAGATTACATATCCTTCGGAACCCGGGGCTGCTTCCCATTCTAATTTAATTCTGTCACCACCGGATGTGACTACAAAACTACCGGGAGGGGGAGGAGATTGAATGAAACCTGTATTGTAATTTTGTACAGCATTCCTGAAAGTTTTTAATATTGAATCCTTTCCTGATTCTACCCATCTCCGTTTGTAAAGATTAAAATCAGTCGTTTGTGATCCATCTGGCATTATGAGAGTTGGTGTACCTGTACTATTACGCCATTGAAGCCAATTGTTTCCAACTTCACGTCCTTTTTCCCATGATATTCCTGATACTCCTTCAGCAAATACTATATGAATACTGTCACCATATGCTATAGCATATGGACCATATCCCTGTCCCTGGCTTGTACCGCCTCCATTTTGTCTGACAGGATCATTATAGTCAAACGGATAGTTGTCGCCAACTAAAACATCATGTTTAACAGTTGGATGACCTTCACTCATTATATTATAAATGATTTGCATTTCCGATTCATTATATTGAGTGACATTCTGGTCTACGTGATTACCATCAGAAGCGATGAACCAGGTTGTTTTAGGCTGGTAAATGTCATCATTTTGATTTTGGGGGCTTATATCAGCATGAAGAGTTACACAACCACTATATTTTGAGGTACCTAATGTACCGCCATCGGGCTGATCAAGTTTCGGAGTTCCCCAATCTTCTATATATGAAGGACGCACTGAACTTTCAACCGGGCCGGGCCAGCAGAAAAAACCTCTCATTGGGTTGCCAGTATTGTCAGTAAATTCAGGATTATCCGGATCTTCCCCAAATGAATGATGTACGTTATTAGTACCCCAGGTAGTGCTGAATTCTCCCCATGTTGACCCAAATGCCAATGAAGTTACTCCAGCAAATGCATATCTATAAAAGAAATAAAACCAGACATCCTGCAAAGTCTGCTCTAATACATTTCCCTGCCTGTTATAAATACCAGTATTTTTAAAAACATAATCATATATAAAGTAGTTACCATGCTCTGAACTGGCAAACGCATATACCTTTTTAGTAACAGAAATTCCTATAGAAGTATTAAACCTGACTAAGACCATTCTATCGGCTGGCAATGTTGGATCAATCTCATCTACTAAATCATATATCAAATTATCTGATGCGTCTATATTATCCACAGATACATTCGGATAAGCATTTTTTCCGATTAATTTTATTTCAACCGGAAATATCTGGTTAGGACGATCAGGGAAATCCCTAGGTCCTGATTGAATAACCTTTACACTTTTTAATTTATTTTCTACCGGATCGTTAAAATTTTTACAGCCTATCCATAAACCTTTCATTCTTGTTGTGGTTTGATCAAGACTGTATTGAGCAGGCCAGGAAAACCAATTATTAATTCCCGACCCTGATGGGATTTCACCTTCATATTCAGCACCGATTTCGTTAACAGGAGCTTGTAAGTCACCAACATGGAGCCATCTGATTTGCTGAGGGTACAGTGAATTAATACCAAACAGAATTAAAAAGCCGACTGAAAGTCTTAAGAACCTATATATTGTCAATTCTTTTTGAGTCATAAATTTTTTAATAAGTTGTTTCATTGATTCCTCTGTTATTTCTATTCACCAAGATTGAAAGAGAACCTCAAACCGAAAAAGATTCTCCGCGGATTTAAGAACCAGAATGTAGAAGCATTTGGCATATCAATGTAAGCCTTATCCTCAAGCAGTTTATCAACACGGCTTTTGTCTACTTCAACCCATTGTCCATTTGTATATTCACGGTAAATTCCCGTTGAAATTTCCACATACCATGCCCGATCGGGTGCAGGTAAATGTTCATTATCCCAATTTTCTACTCCTTTTACCGGTTGAAAGTCAACCCCAGGTTCTCTATAGTCACCAACTCTATCACTACCGGGTATGTTTGAATATACATAACTTCTAGGAAGATGCAGGGATCTCATATAATCCTGATCTCCGGTATTCCATAACCTTAAAGTATTCAACACATTATCCATGTCCATGAATAACTGAACACTGAATTTCCCGAAATTGATTGCTTTAACCAACCGAAGAACAATGTTGAAGAAATCCACTGCCTGAACATTGTAAGCTATTGCAGGGAGTCCATTAGGATTCCATGTAGTCCAATAGCCAGCTTGCCAATCCAGAGTAACATTTAATCCAAAACCACCAAGAATATTATGATTCCAGAGTAATGGACCAAAATCATCCGGTGTAAATAAATTTATATTTGCTCTTGCATAGGGCTGTGGGATTGGACGATCCTGGTATAGATTTGTGGTCTGCTGGTCAAAATCACTTTGTTGCTGTTTGCTTGAAAAGATTTGAGAACTACCAAAATGTCCTGTGGTTCTAACCTGGTATGTATAATTAGCAAAACCGGTCAACCAGAGTCCGGAACTCTTTCTTAAAGTTATTTCAAATCCACGAGCATCTTCATAATTATTTGAGCTGGATTTTGTATAAGAAAGTCCACTTGCCCTGGACTGATATCTTGTGAAATCCTGTTGATCCGTAATATCATTATAAAAAGCAGCAAGCTGCAATAAATAATCTTCAAATAAAATATGGTCATATCCAAGTTCATAAGAAATGGTTTTAGCCAGAACAAGGTTTGGATCTCCAAAACTAGTCAATTGACGAGTTTGTCCTCGTTCAACTCTGAACAAGCTTTCATACTGCGGCACTTGCTTGAAGTGCCCATAATTAAAAAAGAGCTTGGAATTTTCTGTAATTGGATGAGATATACCTAAGCGCGGGCTTATCTGCCACTGCGATTCAGATTCTTTTACCGGGAATAAATCTTTATCACTATAATCTACAGAGTTATCATCATCTGACAAGAAAAAGAGAGAATTAAAAGGATCAATGTCCCACCAATCTGCCCTTGAATCGCTATAATCCAAACGCAATCCTGCATTCAGAGTAAACTCTTCTAATTCAAGTTTATCTTGCAGATAAAGAGAAGCCCGAATAGGAAATACATGCATTTGTACCCGCGTAGCATAGCCAGCATCCGGATCTAAGATATTAGAACCTTGTGACCCAGAATTTATTATTCCATAGTCAAAATTTAAATCATTATAGTTGAATTCAATTCCGGCTTTTAAGAGATTCTGAAAATTAATCTGATTTGTAAAATCGGCTTTAATTGTAGTTGAATTAACTTTTGTATTATCACGGGCTTTAGCAACATGTGAACCTCCATTTATGAGTGAACCTGTTACCTCATAAGGCCAGTAGCCGAATGGATTGGAATCCTCAATAAAGCCGGGAATAACCTCAAATTTTGCTGAAGTATCACGTAAGGCTGCAGGACGGGTAAAATAATCACGCCTGAAATGCTCAATAGATACATCATAAAATGTAGTTGGATTAAATGTATGTGTAAACTTAGCAGAATAAGATTGATGCCCAATATCTGATAAAGCGAAATTAAAATCAGAAAACAATCCAATCAAATCGAACTTACTGGTAATTCCACTTGCTACATTTGCAATATCAGTTGGAAAGCGAGGATAGAAATAAATACTGGTTGCATCCCAATTATGTCTGATGGTATATTGTTTACCTATTAAACTGATCAGCCTCAATGTCATTGATGGTGAAATGTTGGATATCATCTGTATAGTCCAGTCATAATCCCGGTAATCAGGCCTCGTTAAAGGGAACAGAAGCATTTCGCGATTGGTGCGAAATGAAGTATAAAACCTTAGATCTCCTAAATCACTACTTATTAAAGGAACTGGCCCTCCAAAACCGCCATCTATTTCAAAATCAGGTTCATCATTAATTTGTCTTTTTCTGGTTTCATACATAAAAACACGCTGAGCACCCTGAGGAGTTAAATCGTTCGCAGGATCATTATCTGAATTAAGATTTCTTGAAACAGCATTCCAACCTTCAAACTCCGGGTATTGTGCCCTGGTATATTCATCCCAGGCTCCATTAGTTGTTCCTGTCCAGCATACGGCATCATCAAAGTAAGGTCTCAAAGCAAAAGAATAAGGGTCAAGAAGATCTAAGATGTCTTCACCCCTCCAGTATTTAGGAGCAGGAGGGCTGTATCTTATCTGCAAGTTACCTGAATAACTTTGTTTGTTTCCTTCTCTTGTAACTACATTAACAATTCCGGAACGAACCTGACCATATTCAGCCTGAAACCCACCGCGTTCTACAGAGATTGTTTTTACAGAGCTTAATGGTAGTTTGGTCATTGGTTCATTATTTCTCGGATCTCTCAGTGTTACACCATCCATTTCAAAAAGTATATTGTCTCCATCACCACCCCGTATACTTAAACCTCCCTGGACACTTACCTTTCCTCTTGTATAGGTTGAAAGAAAAGATGGCCCATTAGCTCCGTCCGGAAAAGAACTCCAGCCTCCACGAATTCCGGCTTGCAAACCGATAACACTTACAACATTAGTTACTGGTAACTCTTTAATCTCATCCTCGGAAACAGAAACTACACTTGTATTAACATCTTTTTTGATCAGATCTCTTTTAGCTGTAATTACGATTTCATCTATCCCTATAGTCTCTTCTTCCATTTCAAGGTCTATACGTGTGGTTTGATCGATAAAAACCCGTACTTCACTAACTGTGACTTTTTTATAACCGATATAAGAAATTTGTAAATCATAAGTACCGGGAGGAACTTCAAGAATTGTATATTGACCTTCTACATCGGTGGTCCCACCCAGAGTTGTTCCGATAATCAATATGTTAGCACCGGGCAACCGGTCACCATTTTTATCGGTTATTTTGCCAGCAATCTTACCAGTTGTACCGGCTAAAGTTGTGGATATCTGGATTATCGCTGATAAGAAAATCAAGGTTAATAGTATCAGTTTTCTCATAATCATTTACTCCTTAGAATTTGAGTAAGGCAACATATATTTTTTTTAAAAATTGGATATTGATTTCTTCGATTTTTTATTTTTAATACGGTAGTAGAAATGAAATTAATAGTGGCAGGAGAATAACAATTATGCATAAATAAGTTACTTACAGTAGATAAATAATTAATACACACTCCAAATATATGCAAACGATTGCAAATATTTTAACGTCACAATGATTATACCGGATAAATAGTTTTTGATTTGTTTAAATATTATAAATATGAAGGGATTTTTTATATCAATTCGATAAAAATAAAACTACATATTCTTTATCAAAATGATATTAACATTGCAACTTGAATAAAAATAAATAACGTGATTTTTCTCTTTATTTAAAGCCTAGCTTATTACACATCCTATAAAAATTTGAAGGAGCTATACCAAGTTTACGTGCAGCTTCTGATTCCGATTTAGTTTTATCTTTAACGTAATTAAAATATCGCCATCTGAAAATGGTTTCCATTTCTTTCCATGTTAAAATTTTATCACCAAACCAGAATTCAGGACCAGCAATTGAACCAACTTTTTTTGAACCTAAAACATTTAATATATCATCCTTATTTATTTCACCCTCACAGGAAATTAAAATTCTCTGGATAATATTCTGGAGCTGCCTTATGTTGCCCGGCCATTCATAAGATTGCAACGCCTCAATTGCATCGTTTCTTATGTCCGGAGTTTTTATGGACATCTGGTTACTGTATTTGTTTATAAAAAATTCAGTAAGAAGAGGAATATCTTCAATTCTTTCGCGCAAAGTTGGAGTATATATATAGATTACATTTAAACGATAATAAAGATCTTCTCTGAATATTTTTTCTTCAACTGCTCTTTCAAGATCAATATTTGATGCTGCGATAACACGAACATCAACTTTTATTTTTTCCGTTCTACCGATTTTATCAATCTCTCCTTCCTGCAAAACTCGGAGCAATTTTACCTGGGAAGACATTGGAATCTGGCTAATCTCATCTAGGAATATTGTTCCGTTATCTGCAACTTCAAATAAACCTTTCTTAGAACCAATCGCTCCGGTAAAAGAACCCTTTTCAAAACCAAATAGCTCACTTTCTATTAAATCTTGTGGAATGCTGCCCGCATTTATTGTTACAAAATTCTCAAAGTTTCTTTTGCTTAAATAGTGTATATGAGTAGCAACTAATTCTTTGCCTGTTCCTGAAGCTCCTGAAATCAGAACGGTTGCATCCTGTTGTGATGCCTTTTCAATTTGTTTAATTAATCTGACAACAGCAGGAGAATTACCAATTATTTTTTTCTCTCCAAGGATATTATTTATAGACTGATTTAACTGTGTGTTTGATTTTGATTTTTCAAGTTTAAGACGTTTTTTTTCATAAGCGTTTAAAATAGATAAAAGAAGATCTGTAGGCTGATATATATAATCTTTAATATCTGCAGGATATTTTGTGCAAAACCACATAGCACCGGCTTCAATCAACCTGTTGGCGAAATCAAAATCAGTTACATTAATAGTCATTTTAGTAATAACTATTATCTGAATAAAAGGATCAATAGATTTTATTCTGTGTACTAACTTCTCCCCTGTTAGAGGTCCTACAATTTGATAATCCATAATTATAACATCATACTCTTCTTCCCGTTCCGATAAAAGTTTAAGTGCAGATTGTCCATCAGCAACTACTTTTTTAATTATTAATCTATCAGCAAAGGGAGCTAAAGTTTTTCTTATACGATTTACATCAAAAGATTCATCTTCAATTAATAAAAGATTTATATGTTTATTGAACTGCATTACTCACTCCAACTAATTTAGAATGTAACTCAATTATTACTTCGCATTAAAGTTTCATTACAAATTTTGTGCAACATAATTAATGTTTTATAAATAATGTGAATTTACATCCACTTTCTTCGCAATTATAACCATCGAGTTCCCAACCGCATCTTTTTGCAATTTCATATGCAAGATAACATCCATAACCACAATTCCGGTCTTCTTCTTTTGTTGATATATTTTCCAAAAATATCCGCTTGATTCCAAATTCATTTTGTTCCAATAGATCAGGCCGGATACCTTTACCATTATCCTCTATTGTTAAAACTGAAGTTTTATCTTTTGCGTTATATTTTGTGCTTATTGTAATTATTATCATATCCCTATCGGAGTGATCGATACAATTTTGGATTAATGGTTCAATAATTTCCCATGCAACAAATTCATTTACCGATACACTTGGTAAACTTTCATCAAGGTTAAAATTGAATTTAATGGTTTTAACCTGATAAGATATCCGCAAAAAGATATCATTAATTATAAATCTTAATACCTCGTTTAAATTAGTTTTAAAGATTGGATTCCTTATTGTTTGTAACGGGGGATTATACCATTTCATATCATAAATTACTCTGGAGACAAAGTTTGCATATTTTGAAATCCGGTATTTAACTTCTTTAATGCTTGATTCATCTATCTTTTCCAGGTCCTCACTAATAAATCCCATTACCTTTTCAGCTTTATGATGAGTATGATAAATTCGTTTTGTAAACAGGTGTTCCTTTTTTTGCGTTATATGTTCATGAAGATGTGCTTCTCTTTCTTTGTACAATAATTCCCGTGCCTCATCTCTATCAACGAGTGTGTACGTTGAAATATAAAACATAGCCAGTAATCCCATCAGGATTAATGATGAGAAAAACAGAACGGTTTTGTTAAAACTTGCAAGGATTTGCTGGCTTATAAAAGAAAAATCCGGATGAATTCTTAAATACACAGCTCCACCATATTCACCATGAGGAACCAATGGTACATAAACATGAAATACATT
>CAZECH010000048.1:0-11635 GCA_964510675.1 uncultured Ignavibacteriaceae bacterium | reverse complement strand
AATGTTGATAAGGAAGTATCTGTCTTTACTTTCTCCGTCCATGTTGATTGGTTAGATGAGTTCTATCCAATCTTAAAAGGATTAATTCTGAATCCTTCTTTTGATGAATCTGATTTCCAGAGAGTTAAAGCAAATCAGCAGAATTATGTTGACCAGGTTATACGAGCATCTTCGGATGAAGAATACAGCAAGATGGTGCTTGAAGATTTTCTCTTCAGAGGGACAAACTATCAGCATATGGTTGAAGGAAAAACCGAATCGGTTAAATCAATTACTCTTGATGATGTAAAAAATCATTATAAAAAATTCTTCACAAAAAATAATTTGATGATTGGCATTACAGGAAATTATTCCGATGAATTCCTGAAAAAGTTAAATGAAGATATGGCAAATCTTCCTGATGTAAAACCAGATATTCCCGAATCACCAAAGATTGAAATGCCAAAAGGAATTAATGTTGAAATTGTTTCTAAAGATGGTGCATTTGGTTCCGCTATCTTTACCGGTTTCCCGATTGAAATTACAAGATCGAAAGATGAGTTTGCAGCGCTAATGGTTGCGAATTCTTACCTTGGTGAACATAGAAAATCTTACGGACAGCTTTACCAGAAAATAAGAGAACTCCGTTCAATGAATTATGGTGATTATTCTTATATAGAGTGGTATGAAAACGGAGGAGGAAATATGGTGCCGCCATCAGGTGTGCCTCGCTCATCAAATTATTTTTCGCTTTGGATAAGACCCGTACAGATTGCAAAGCAGTTAAATGTGCAGTACGAAGAATTAAAAGATATTAAACTTGGTCACGCTTTGTTTGCTTTAAGAATGGCAATCCGTGAAGTAGATAAACTTTTGAATGAAGGAATTTCCCAGGAAGATTTTGAAGCAACAAGAACTTTCTTAAAAAGCTATATGAAGCTTTACATCAGTACTCCGGCTGAACAACTTGGTTATCTTATTGACTCAAAATTTTATGGGAGAGAGAATTATATAAAAGAGATGGATGAACTTCTTTCTAAACTAACTCGTGAAGATGTTAATAATGCTGTTAAAAAATATCTTCAGGTTGAGAATATGTATATAGTAATTGTAACCGGTAAAGGTGAAACCGAAGTGCTGGCAAATGCTTTAAAGAATAATGAACCCTCGCCGATGAGTTACTCAAATCTCGTAAAAGAAAATCTTCATGCAGATATTTTAGAAGAAGATGAAGTAGTTGCGAATTACAAACTGAATGTGAATACAGTTAAGATTGTAAATTCGGAAAATACCTTTAAGTAAGTCCTTATTTTGATGTCATGCCGGACTTGATCCGGCATCTCTTAAGTAAACTCCAACAAAATGGATTCTGCAGTAATATTCTCATTCACTTCCAGAGGATTAGAATTATCCTTTAAGAAATACTCCTTCTCATTTGGATGTAATGTAAGCTTAAGATTCTTTAGTTCAGATTCAGAAGTTGAGAAAACAAATATTTTAGTTTCAGATTCTGAACTAACAAGTTTTATTTAGTATTCTTTCTTTGTATCATAAAGTGTTTGAGAAGTTTGCTGCTTTTTTAGTTCTGCTGAATCAGTTGCAATAACTAATCCCTTGTCTTTTTTACCTTTTTTACTTTTTTCAATTACAGGATATAAAACAATTATTCCTGTCTGCCTGGTAAGATTAGAAAAATCATAAACAGGTATTTTCTGAGCAATCTTCTTCTTAATCTCAGAATTTGTTTCTACGGATAAAGTATTTTTCAGCGAATTAAAGAAGTCAATTTCATCTTTATAAATATCCGTACTCCCTAAATACTCAGCTTTATCTTCAGCCAGAGTATTCTTGTAAAAAACGTAGTTAAATAAATCTCTTTCAGTTATTTCCATAGTAATTCTATTTATAGATTAATCTTCTAAAGAATAATTGAGAATGTCATTCCGAACTCGTTTCGGAATCTCACTTTTGTAAATTGAGGATGCTGTCCAAAGGACTCATTTCGGAGAAACAAGTTCAGCCTGACCTCTGCTTAATTAATAGAAAAATTTCTTTAACAATCGGAATAGTCCTATTTTTATTTTTTTAATTCATCTGCTATTGTACTTCTCATTACCTTAAACAAGTACTCAAGAATATTATGATATTTCTTCTTATAATCTTCAATGGAAATATCTTCAAAGTAAGGTTTAAGATATTCATACAATCCCTGTTTTACTCCGTCATTTTTCAGGTCCTCACCAATATCCTTTAGTGCATTAAATAATTTTTGAGCATCATCTTTAGTAAGTTTCCTTTTGCTAATATAAGCTTCACTTAACTTTGACTTTGCGGCAACCAACCCTATATTAACAAACTCATTTAGCTCATAAGTTCTTGCCGGACTTTCAACTTTCTCATTAAAGGTATAGCCGGATGTTTTTAGTTCTTTAAACCTGTAAACCAGAGCATTAAGAGGTATTGCAGGAAAGAAATCTGTCTCCGTTTTAATATAAAAGAATAAATTTTGCAGGAACCTTTTATCTTCTGAAAATTGAGAAGCTGGAATTAAATCAAATGCTTCCTGGTTTATTATTTTACCATTAATTTTTTTTAGCCCGCTTTCAATTATATAAATAATCCCCATGTATTTGGTTTTTGCATTACCATTTTTCTTAATAAAATAATTTACCGAACTAAGTATTGTGGAAAATAAAGGATCAGCTTCTTTTAAAAGCTGGGTTATATGCTGTTCAACCCTGTTAGCTACAACTTTATTCAAAAAGAATGAAAACTCCACTTCCGTTTCTATCGGGGGCTGCCAGTTATCAAAAGCTTTTTTAATCGGGAGATCATCATTACCATTCTTAATAAACAACGAAGCTATAGCATCAATAGCTAAATCTCCAATTGTGCTTTCATTATAGTTCAGGAGTTTATAAAACCGATGATGAATTGAGTGTAGATATTGAACTGCGATCTTATATGATTTTTCGATATTGGGATTTAAGTTCCCCTCTTTAAATTCAAACATAAATTCCTCTAATAACCATAACTAAATCTATAAAAAAATTATGATAAGTGTAGGGAATTTTCTAAGAAGGGAATTTTCATTCTATGGAATACGGATATAACGGATGCGGTTGATTTTCACAGATCAATCCCCTTCAACTTTAACAGGTTTTACTTTCCAGATTTTATCGGCGTATTCCTTAACTGCCCGGTCGCTCGAAAACTTTCCAATCCTTGCGACATTCAGAATTGACTTTTTTGTCCACGCGTCCTGGTTCAAATAAAGCTGGCTTACCTTATCTTGTGTTTTTATATATGATTGATAATCTGCGAACAGGCAGTAGTAATCAACATTCATTAAACCACCTATAATATCACTAAATATTCCGGGCTCATTCGTTTTAAAGTAGTCATTTGCAATCATATCAATTACTCTTTTCAATTCAGGAATTCTTTTATAGTATTCCTTTGGATTATACCCTTTTTGTTTTAGTTTTTCTACTTCATTAGCAAGAAGTCCAAAGATGAAAATATTTTCTTTACCAACTTCTTCTCGGATTTCAATATTCGCTCCATCCATTGTACCGATTGTTAATGCACCATTAAGTGCAAACTTCATATTACCTGTACCGGAAGCTTCAAATCCTGCCGTAGAAATCTGTTCTGAAAGATCAGATGCAGGAATAATTTTTTCAGCAAGAGTTACTGAATAGTTTTTTAAAAAAACAACTTTAAGTTTATCTCCGACGTTAGTGTCGTTATTGACAACATCGGCTATGGAGTTAATAAGTTTTATTACCATTTTTGCCTGGTAGTATGCAGGTGCTGCTTTGCCGGCAAAGATAATAGTGCGGGGAACCATGTTTATTTTAGGATTATCTTTGATCCTGTTGTAAAGTGTTATAACATGAAGAACGTTTAGTAATTGTCTTTTATATTCATGAAATCTTTTGATCTGGACATCAAAAATGGATTCCGGGTTTACCTTAATTTTGTGTTCGTTTTCAATATATTCTATCAGAAGTTTTTTACTTAACCATTTTGCTGTTCTCCAGTTTTCAAGAAAATCTTTATCATCAACAAACTTCTCAAGCTTTTTTAACTCGCTTAATTCGGTTACCCATTTATCTCCAATCTTATCCGAGATTAATCCTGAGAGAAGAGAATTAGCTGTCTTCAGCCATCTTCTTGGGGTGATGCCGTTAGTAATGTTTTTAAATTTCTGCGGAAATAGTTTGTTGAAATGATAAAAGATTTTTTCTTTAAGAATCCTGGTATGTAGCTCTGCAACTCCATTTACCGAATTGCAACCAACTATAGCAAGGTTAGCCATTTTTATTTTTTTATCATCACTTTCTCTAATGATAGATAATTCACTTATAACTGAATCCTCGTTTGAGTATTTTTCGCGTACAAATTCTATAAATCTCCTGTTAATTTCATAAATGATCTGCAGGTGCCTCGGTAGCAGTTGCTCTAAAATTTTTACAGACCATTCCTCAAGTGCTTCAGGCACAACGGTATGATTTGTATAAGCAAAAGTTCCCACGGTTAATTCCCACGCTTCATCCCAGCTTAAATCATTTTCATCAATTAATATTCTCATTAATTCCGGTATTGCAATTACGGGATGTGTATCGTTAAGCTGTATTGCAACTTTTTTCGAAAATGAATCAAACTTTTTATGATTGATATGATATTTTCTTATAATATCCTGCAAGGTTGCAGATACGAAAAAATATTGCTGTTTTAATCTTAGAAATTTTCCTTCCGTTATTGTGTCATTTGGATAAAGTACTTTTGAAATATTCTCCGATTCATTTTTACTTTGCACAGCAGCAACATAATTACCCATATTGAATTCATCAAAATCAAATTCCTTTGTCGGCTTGGCTTCCCATAGCCGTAGATTATTTACTGTGTTGGTTTTGTAACCCGGGACAGGAACATCGTAAGCTACTGCAAGGATATCTTTTGTATCAATCCATTTTACTTTAAGATTTCCTTTTTCATCTTCATAAGTTATTACTCTTCCATTAAACTTAATTGTATACGCCAGCTCTCTTCTTAAAATTTCCCAGGGATTTCCATAAGCAAGCCAGTTGTCGGGTTTTTCAACCTGGTAGCCGTTATTTATTTTCTGGTTAAAGATTCCAAACTCGTATCTGATTCCATAACCAAAAGCAGGGTACTCAAGAGTCGCAAGTGAATCAAGATAACAGGCAGCAAGCCTTCCCAAACCACCGTTACCGAGTCCCATGTCATGCTCAAGCTCTCTTATTTCTTCGAGACTATAGCCGTTGTTTTTCAGTATGTTATAGCACTCATCATAGTAATCCAGGTTGATAAGAGCATTACGCAGAAGCCTTCCCATCAAAAATTCAAGAGAAAGGTAGTAAACATTTTTGGTATCTTCTTCTTTATACTTCTGCTGAGTGCGAAGCCACCTTCTTACCATCCTGTCTCTTATAGACATTGAAAGTGAAAAGTAAGCATCTTCTTTTGTAACTGTAAATTTATCTTTTACAAGAACAAACTCGAGATGCTCTGCAAATTGGTTTGTAAGAGAGAAGCTTCTTATATCTTCTTTATCGGTGAAGAAAAAAGAATCGTTTTTTAAACTCATAATTTTTTCCCAGAATAATTAAAGTGTTGGTGGTGAAAATATAAAAATTGAAAGGGACAACAAAAAATTATATTTTCATGTGAGGCTCACCTCCAGGGAGGTTTGCTCAAAAGTTGGATTTTGTCAAGTTGAACTTGTTTCAGCTTCTGTTTTAAGACATATTCAGAAAAAAGATTCCGAAACAAGTTCGGAATGACAGTTTGAGAAAATCCGGGCGAGCCTCACTTAAAATTATATTTATTTATATTTCTATTATAGCAGTTGCTTCAATTTCAACAATCATATCGGGATCAATTAAGGATTTTACTTCTATCATTGAAGCTGCTGGCTTAATATTCCTGAAGAACTCACCGTGTGCTTTACCAATTTCCTCCCACTTAGTAATATCTGTAACATAAATTCTCGTTCTTACTATATCCTTCATACTCGAGCCAAGTGATTCTAAGGTCTTCTTAATCTTTTCGCAAATAAACTTTGTTTGTTCATAAGCATTATCTTTGCCTACAACTTTCCCATTATCAACAGCAGCAGTACCGGAAACTTCAATTATATTTCCAACCTTTACTGCCCGTGAATAACCAACTATATCTTCCCAGATTGTTCCTGCAGGAATGTTAATTCTTTTATTCATAAAAATTCTAAGTGTTTAATTTATTGGATCTTTATTATCTAATAAAAATGAAGTATGCAAAATCAACGGTATCCGTCATCAGATTTTTCCTTCTAAGTATGCTTTTCTTTTTTTCTCAGGAAATTTTTCAATTGAATATCTTAGCATTGTCCTTGGCATAGATTTATAATGTTTTTCCAAAAAATCTTCTTCCGTCTGCAAATCTCGTTTACCAATCTCACGCAGCATCCAGCCAAGTGCTTTATGAATAAGATCATGCTTATCTCTGAGAAGTAATCCGGCAATTTTTAAGGTTGTGATATGATCTTTCTTCTTTATGAAATTGAATGTTGAAAGAACTGCAATTCTTCTTTCCCAAAGATCTCCTTTAGCAAGCTTAAAAAGAAGTTCTCTATCCCTATCAAACAAATATTCCCCGATAATTTTCTCCGCTGAAAGATCAACAAGATCCCAGTTGTTTACGTATTTCATATTCTTAACATAGAATTTGAAAATCTTTTTCTGTTCCTTTTCATTCGCTTTCTTCATCTTATCGACAAGGATAAAAAGAGCAATTAATCTTTCTTCATGAATTTTTGATTTTATTAATTCTGAAAGATCTGCTAGACTTAAATTTTTAAATTGTTTGGCTATTTTCCTGGAAACAGGAACTTTTATCCCGGCAAAAACATCACCTTCAGCATAATCTCCTTTGCCTGTTTTAAAGAATCTCTGCAGAAAAATTCCAAGTTCAGGGTTTGAGTTTTCTTTTACGGTTTTCTTAAGTGAGGATAACATCAAATTAATATTTGCTAATGAATGTCCTAAAATTAATAATTATTAATATAAGTTTTGAAGAGTGAGTGAGAAGAAAATAAATTACTCCTGATTTATATCAGGAGCCCCAGGTTTTCAGCCATATCTTCATCAGAATTCATCATAACATAGTAATGGTGTTTTGAATCCTGAAAATCAAAAAAAGAAATAAGGTTATCCTTCATATCACCATAAAATATTTTCTTTGATTCATAATCAAATCCTTCAAAGTTATCACCATTAATTTTCAGATCAATAAATTTAGCAGTAACAAGATCATATAACGATATACCTTTTTCATCGCCACTGCCGGTTATTAAGTCGTTTTTCTCTGTGTCATAAACGTTTATTCTTGCTATAGATACTTCCCCGGTTATTTCGTTGTAAGAAGAGTTCGTACGGTCGAAAATTTTTACAATTTCCTTTCCACTTATAAGCTTTCCTGTTATAAAAGCAACAATTCTTCTTTTATAAAGATTCACAAAATCCTTAAAATATTTTTTACCATTTATTTAAAAAATCCCCTGTCGTGAAATATTTCTTTACACAAAGACAATGCCGATAAAAATTTAACTTAATTGACTGTTTTGATGGGAAATATTTACGGATTATGAAGCTTGAGACGTAATTATTCAATGTTTATTTCTTTTGCTTTTTGAGCAGCATATACTTTAACTCTTTTATTTCGCTTCAAAATATTTGCCCCTATCCAGTTTATAGCTAGAGAATCTCCATGTACAAGTAATACATTTTGGGGATTAAGTATAGCCACAATATTTAAGAGCTCTTCTCTTTTTGAGTGAGCACTGAATTTGAAATTTTTAATTGAACACTTAACTTCAACAGGTTCATCAAATGCGGTTGGTTTTATCTTTTCTCCTTTTTTAGAATTAGCAAAGATGTAGCCGGGCGTAGATTCTTCAAAGTAACCAACAGTAAAGATTGCAGAATTATTTTGTGCGAGCCACCTTTTGCCAAGTTGATAAGATGTAGTTCTCTCAAGCATCATTCCGCTTGACGAAAGTACAATAGATGGGGTTTTAAAGAAGTCATGATAATTTTCAACCTCATAAATATTCTTTTGGGGAATGGAAGATAATTCAAGATCCGAACTTGAATAATTAATAACAAACCTGTTATAGTCATACACCCGGTTTATTTTTGTACCCAAACCACCTGTGTAAATGTCTGTTTGTACAAGTTTGCCTTTCTGAATTTGTTTCCAAATAAGGGCTAATATTTCTTGTGTTTTTCCAAGGGAAAAAACCGGTATAAGTATAGAACCTTCATTGTTTAAAATTTTGTTTGCTTTTTTAGTAAACAAATCAGTTTCATCCTTCCAGATTCTTAAAGTTGATGAATCTGTATTTCCATAAGTTGTTTCGATTATTAACGTGTCAATTTTTATATCGGGAAGAATTGCTCCTTTCATCAGCTCCTGTGGTGAAAGATTAATATCGCCCGTATAAAATATTTTGTGTTCGTTAAATTCAATTAGTATTCCTGCAGAACCAATGATATGCCCGGCATCAAAAAAAGTTACTTTTATAGGTTCTTTAGATTTATGTTTGTAGCCAGTAAGAAAAAATTCTTCATTATAAGCTTTGTATTCTATTGATTGAATTAACAAGTCAATTTCTTCATGAGAATAAATTTTAATTTCTTCTTCATCAATTTGTTCTTTCCATATAGAGACAGAATTGTGAAGAGTTAATTCTGCAATTGCGCGCGTTTGTGGTGTTGATATAATTCTTATATAAGGATGTTTTTGAATAAGAAAAGGAAGTGCGCTTAAATGATCCTGGTGTGCGTGAGAAATTAAAATAAAATCTACAGGAAGTTCTTTTATTAAATCAAAAGCTGGTAAAGCTTCTAACCCGGTTTTCTGTGGATGCATTCCGCAGTCTAAAATTATTCCTGTTCCGGCAATGCCCAAATAAAAACAACTTGCACCAATTTCGCCGGCTCCGCCAAGAGGAAGGAATGTGAACATCAATTTGTAGTACTTTTAAAATCAATCATTAGCTTTTAGTAAAAATCAAAGTCTAATCCAAAGGCTGAATCAGCCTATGGCTAAAAAGGTTGAAAACCGCTTTTATCATATTTAAATATGTGAGTTATACATGCAACAAAAAACCGGAGATGAGTTTCTCTCCGGTTATAACACTAAAATTAAAAAATAATTTGCTTACAATATTGCAATTTTATTTCAGCAAAGTCATCTTAATTGCTTTAGAATATTTCCCTGCATTCATTTTGGCGATATAGATGCCATTTGGTAAATTGTCGGCATTAAAATCAACCGAGTATTCACCAGCGGAATAATTATCACTTACAAGCCTCTCTATTTCTCTTCCTAATAGATCATAAATAATCAGTTCAACATAAGACTGTTCTGTAATGCTGAAATTAATTTTTGTAGATGGATTGAAAGGGTTGGGATAATTTTGTTTTAGTTCAAATATTTCAGGGATGGTTTTACTGATCTCTTGAATCCCGACTGCCGGACCCCAGCTTAAATCATCTATAAGAGCAAAAGAACCGACATTACCACCTTCTCCGGCCGAATCTCCTCCCACAACAAACCAAATAACAGCTGTATCTGGAACTTCTGCGGTATAATATTCGATAGGTACTGTAAATTGTGCATAGGAAGAAGTTGTATTCATTATTGAAATACTCCCAGCACCAATATATTGATCTTCCTTCACCATCCAAACTACAGCGAATAAACCATCATTCCCGTTCGGTGTCAATTGATAGAAACCTGTTAAACTGCCAAAGCTTTGATTAACGGGGAATCCTTCCAAGAAGGCCTCACCTGACCACAATTGGGGTAAATAGACTATACCACTGAAGTCAACAACCTCTAATTTTATAGCTGATGTGCCCGAATGACTTGTAGAAGATTGTGTAATAGGGAATGTAAGTCCAAGGAAATTATTAGCAAACCAATCGTCTGGATTTCCATCTGTCCAATTCTCAAATCCTGCATTAGGAATTTGGGAAAAAGTATTAATCTGAAATAATATGATTAATACAAAAGAAAATACTCTGGTATAAAACTTCATAGAGTCTCCTTTACTTTTTATTATTGATATGTTCTTAAGATAGTTCCATATTATTAATACTGCAATAGTCTAAACAGACTATTTTATTACCCAAATCACATCAGCCAGTGTTTCACTTCCTTCTTCGAGTTTAAATTTCATTAGGTAATGTGGATTAAATCCAATCATATAATCTTTGATTTCTTTTTTTAGTAAGGATATTTCGGCCTTAAGTTTCCAGTGTTCACCGACAGTGGAATAAAGAACCACAAATAGCCTGTTCTTTAAGTGCATTCTTTTCCCCTGAGATTGATTTTTATAAAGCCATCTTATTAAATCGTCTGTGTTAACAATTGTTTCTTTTAAAGTTTTATTATATGCTTTTGGAAATACAGATGTTTTATGATCGAATGTAAATCCATGTATTGTGAAATCAACAAGATGATCTTTTTCATCAAGGGCAGGCACTACATTTGGAAGCGAGCAGAAAATTTTCTCAACAGCCTGCGCAGACCAGAAGTTATACCATCTGTTCAACGAATAATCAAAATATTTTTTGTAGTCAGGAATATTTTTAAAACGATTGTTTATGTCCGAAAGAAGTTCTTCAAAATAATTTATTTTATAAATGAAATTTGTCTGGTTATCAATAAAATCATTTTGCTTTTGTCCCCATTGGTAAGGATATGATAATCTTTTTTTTAGTTCAGTTTCTATTTGGGATAGGGTATTCATATCGTGCCACAAGCTTCAAGATTATCGTTACATTTCAATTATTTTTGAAATAAAAAAATATATTCATGTTTAAAAATGTAAAACCCTCCCGCCAGCGCTCTGTATCGCCATAATTCTTTTTGGCTCATCTTTCCTTTTGTCTCATCAAAATTCTTTACGATAATCGATTTTAATTTGTAACCTCTCCTCAGAACTTCCTGCATTGTATAAAATCCAAGAGGTATCCATTCTCCCCTGGAATATTTATCTCCTATTACCACGGCAAAGTATCTTTTTTTATCAAGAATTGGATATGTACTGTCAACTATCTTTCCAAATAAATTTAAAAATTCATCTATAGATTTTGCATTCGAGAGATCGTTCTTTTTATCGCTGAATTTTATTATATCCCAATAAGGAGGATGCATAATTAAAAACTGAACTGATTTTATACCAATTCTTTTTAGTTCGGCTTTATAATCAAGTTCGGAGCTATCGGCATTAATTATTTCTGTAATAATATTTGTTAAAGATTTTTCTTTTTCAATTATTTTTTTTGCTGATGCAGCAATGTTTTCTAAAAGTTCTATCCCAATTCCATTCCTTCCGAGCCGTTTGCATTCGATTAATGTTGTTCCGTTTCCAAGAAAAGTATCAAGAACCCACTCATTTTTTTTTGTATAACGCCTTAAAAGTTGATTTGGGATTTGCGGAATGAAATTTCCCCAGTAAGATGCTTTATGTTCACCGGATTTATCCCTTTTCTTAAGAACCCAAAGACTATCTGTAATAATGTCGTTGTATTCTTTCCATCGGTTAAGGTTGAGATCATATATTTTTCCTTTCTTT
>CAZECH010000047.1:0-11646 GCA_964510675.1 uncultured Ignavibacteriaceae bacterium | reverse complement strand
AAGCAGATAGTTTTTATATATCTAGTACAAATTTGTCCGGTATGACTACTCCTTTTCAGAAGGATATTTTTAGTATTGGCGACTATAATGGTGATGGCATGAAAGATTTCGCTATTTTATATCATACGAATTCCATTGCTCCTGCTTATTTACTTATGGTGATTTCTTTTGAAAATCATACTTCAAGAATATTAACATTAAAAACCTTTCTTGATCAATCTGAGGAGTATAGAGGAGGATTATCAACCGGGGCTGATATTTACCAGTCCTTAAAATTAGTAGATATTGATAATGATGGAGCTGATGAATTAATTGTTAATATGTTCCCTTATTCATATATATTTAAGAATTCTAATCAGGAAGATAAAATCATTTTTTATACTGAGGGCTCAAACACTGAAAATGTATTTGTGGGTGATTTGAACCTTAATGGTGTTGTTGAAATCGGTTTTAACATAAATGAAGAATTCAAGTTTTTTGAATTCACAAATTCTAATCGTGCACCGATCCCAGTAAATTTTTCAGGATTTAGTATAAGTTCCAATACTTTAAAATTAATATGGCAGGGAAGTGCTGAAAAATATTACATTTACAGAGGTGCGGATATAGATGGTATTTCGATAATTGATTCTGCTTTTCAAACTGAATATTTAGATGCTAACGTAACTGACAGTACCTTTTTCTATTATGCTGTTCAAGCATATGATCAAACCAGACCTGAGCCATTATCCGGTTTAAGTAAAATCATTGAAGTTTATTCTCACACTCCAGCTAATCCTGATACTGCTATAAGCAATAGTAACCAAAGTGTTATCGTTAGTTTTTCAGAAAAAATGAAAAATGTAATAGAGAATCTTCAATCATTTGAAGTACTAAATGATGGTTCAACAAATTCATTTTTTCCAAATTCAGTATCTCCTAATAATCAATATTCTTATTTGCTTTCATTCAGAGAAAATTTACCAGCCTGTGAATTGAAACTAATTGTTAAAGATATAAAAGACTTATATAATTCACCCGTAATAACTGACACACTAACTTTTGTTGTTACACCAACTCCGGAAGTAGAAACTTTTTACATTTCATCATTTGAAATAATAAATCCTTCTAGAATAAAACTTGAATTTAATTTCAATGTTGATGAAACTTCTGTATCACTGAAAGAAAATTATTCTTTTGAACCTGAAAATCATGTTGCATCAATTGAAATAGATAACTCAAACAAAAAAGCAATTTATCTCAATCTTGATGGAACAAGGCCAATCGGTTCAATCGGCAGGGAATATAGGCTGAGAATTCTTAATCTTAAATCATCTCAGGAAACTGGTAGTTTATCAATTAATTCGGGTGCAGGAAGTTATATTGTGCTTACCTCTTTTGCTAAAGATCTTGCAGATGTTTATGTTTATCCTAATCCTGCAAATGTTGAGAAAGGAAATCTTACTTTTGCAAATCTTCCTAAGAAGGCAAAGATAATTATCTTTAATCTTAATGGAGAAAGAATTACTGAACTTGAGGAAAGCGATGGTAATGGTGGAGTTGA
Organism: uncultured Ignavibacteriaceae bacterium; assembly: GCA_964510675.1. Lineage (GTDB taxonomy): Bacteria > Bacteroidota > Ignavibacteria > Ignavibacteriales > Ignavibacteriaceae > RBG-16-34-14. The sequence continues at coordinate 10,103 of CAZECH010000047.1, read as the reverse complement.
TTTCAGTTTAAATTATGAGTCAGGTGAAAGGCTAAATTCCGGAGTATACATTTACAGGATTGTAATGCTCGACGATTCTAATAACGAAGTTGATGAAAAAATTGGAAAGTTTGCCGTTGTAAGGTAATGTTTAGTAAAACTGAAATTTTTAATATCTCAAATCTTCTTAGCTTTCTTCGATTACTCTCTGCAATTCCTCTGTGGTTATTATTAGATGATTTCAGGAATGACAAAATCTTAGTTTTAACAATAACTTTATTTGCGCTTGTATCAGATTTTCTTGATGGATTTTTCGCAAGAAAATTCAAACAGATAACTGATTTTGGAAAGATGATAGATCCTCTTGCAGATAAAATTGTAACCGGCGTTGTAGTAATCAAATTTTTCATATTAAAAGAGATACCGGAATATTTATTTTATATGATCATAGGAAGAGATATTGTGATTTTCCTTGGAGGAATGTTTCTATCAGCTAAGATAGGTAAAGTACTTCCATCAAATATGATTGGAAAAATTACTGTATGTGTACTCGCATTATTATTAGTGATGATTATTTTGAACTTTGAAAAAGGAAGTTTTGTATATCGGGCAGTATTTTATTCAACCCTAATTTTAATAGTTGTTTCATTTATTGCTTACCTGGTACGTGCATTTGAATTCATAAATAAGAGAAAGTATGAGTCTGTTTGATAATATTAATTTTAAAAAACTTAAAGATGGTTTAGCCAAAACCAGGGATAAACTATTTAATTCTATAACAGAAACTATAAGTGGTAAAGCTGTTGTAGACAATGCAACCCTTGATGAGATTGAAGAAATTTTAATTACCTCCGATGTTGGTTTTGACACAACAGAAATGATAATAGAAAATGTACGCAAGTCTTTAAAGAATGATAAAGACAGGTCAAGTGCTAATGTTATTGAGACCGTAAAAAAAGAATTAACCGGTGTACTTCTAAAGAATTATATCCCTAATGGAGAAAACATAAATCAGTTTAAACCTTATATCATGTTAGTTGTAGGAGTTAATGGGGCAGGAAAGACTACAACAGTTGGTAAACTTGCCAATAACTTCAGGAAGGCTGGATTAAAGGTAATAATTGGTGCTGCGGATACATTCAGGGCTGCTGCAAATGAGCAACTTGAATTATGGGCTGGAAGAGCTGGAGTTGAAATATATCAGAAAGACAAAGGGAGCGATCCTTCTTCAGTTGCTTTTGATACTATTAAGAAAGCCCAAAAGGAAAATTTTGATATTGTTCTCATCGATACTGCCGGAAGACTTCATAATAAATCCCATCTTATGGATGAACTTAGTAAAATTAAAAGAGTTATATCCAAAGTTCTCCAATATGCTCCTAACGAAATTTTATTGGTTCTTGATGGAACCACCGGGCAAAATGCTGTGCTTCAGGCTGAACAGTTTACAAAATTTACTAAGGTAACAAGTCTTGTAATAACTAAACTTGATGGTACGGCTAAAGGCGGTGTTATTTTCCAAATAAGTTCTAAATTAAAAATACCGGTGAAATATATCGGAATTGGTGAAGATATAGATGATCTTCAAACTTTTAATCCTGAATTATTTGTCTCAGCTTTATTCGAATCATAAGAGCGGATAATTATATGTTTATGAGAAGACCAAGACATAGGATTTTTGATTACACACCCAGGTTCTATAAACCCGAAACAGATGAACAGGAACGAAGAAAAAGACAATTAGGATTTTCCAGACAAAGGAAAATTAGTGCAAGGAAAAAAAGTCCTATTTTTTGGATGATCTTTATTATTGTGGTTATATATTTAATTATAAAATTAAAGGGGAGTATATGATTTGTCTTAGAAGCTCATATTTAGTAGTTTACATAATATATATTATCGGACATACGAATAATCTATCTAAATATTAATATTTATAAAATCCTTCACCAGTTTTTCTTCCAAGTTTGCCTGCAACTACCATCTTTTTAAGTAATGGACATGGTCTGTACTTGGAATCATTATACCCATTATATAACACTTCCATAATTGCTAAACATACATCTAGTCCAATAAAGTCAGCAAGCGTTAATGGTCCCATAGGATGATTCATTCCAAGTTTCATAACAGTATCAATATCTTCTTTAGAAGCAACTCCTTCCATCAAAGAAAAAACAGCTTCATTTATCATAGGTATTAGAATTCTGTTTGAAATAAAACCAGGATAATCATGAACTTCAACTGGGATTTTATCCAATTTAATCGATATATCTTTAATTAAGTTAAAGGATTCATCACTTGTAGAATAACCACGAATTATTTCGACCAATTTCATAACAGGTACCGGATTCATAAAATGCATACCAATGAATTTATCAGGCCTTCCGGTCATTGAAAGTTCCGTTATTGAGATTGATGAAGTATTAGTAGCAAATATAGAATCTGATTTAATAATAGCATTTAACTGATTAAATATTTTTATCTTAGCTTCTTTATTCTCAAAAATAGCTTCGATAACTAGATCAGAGTCTGTTGGAATATTTCCAATTCCAACTATTGGATTAATATTTTTTAATGCTTGAACTTTTTCTTCCTGAGTAATAATACTTTTCTTTAATTGTCTATCTAAATTAGATGTTATGATTGTAATTGCCTTATTAATTAAATCAGTATTCATTTCAACAAGGTTAACATTAAATCCCTTAATTGCAAAAACATGAGCAATACCATTACCCATTGTTCCACCACCAATAACGGATATTTTTTTAATTTCCATTTTTAAGCTTTCATCAATTGTAATTTTTAACGATTAATGCAGATGCTTCACCACCCCCAATGCAAAGTGATGCCAATCCGTATTTTGCATTTTGCTTTTTCATTTCATGAATTAGAGTAACAAGAATTCTTGCTCCGCTCGCACCTATTGGATGACCTAAAGCAACAGCACCACCATTTACATTTACTTTAGCAGGATTCAAATCTAATAATTGATTCACTGCAAGAGACACAACAGCAAAGGCTTCATTAATTTCATAAAGATCTATATCATTAGTTTTTAAGCAGGCTTTTTTCAAGACTTTAGAGATTGCATCAGCAGGTGCAGTTGTGAATTCAATGGGTGCTTTTGCTGAAGAGCTTTGTGCAACAATTTCTACAAGAGGTTTTAATCCAAGTTCTTTAGCTTTTTCCTCAGTTGTAATTATTAGAGCAGCAGCCCCATCATTAATACTTGATGCATTCGCTGCCGTTACAATACCGGTTTTTTCAAATGCTGGTTTTAAAGTTGGGATTTTATCAAATTTCACTTTGAGTGGTTCCTCATCTTTCTCAACTAATATATCACCCGATTTATTCTTAATAATAACTTTTGAAATTTCATTATCAAACTTACCTTTGCTCTGGGCATCAATTGCTTTTTTATAAGAGCTAATTGCAAACTCGTCTAATTGTTCACGCGTAAATGAAAATTTCCTTGCACAATCTTCTGCACAATTTCCCATGTGAATATTATTATAAACATCCCAAAGTCCATCCAGAATCATGCTGTCCAAAACCTCACCATGCCCAAACTTGTACCCATTTCTTGCTTTTGGAAGAACATAGGGAGCATTACTCATACTCTCTTGCCCCCCTGCTAAAATTACTTCGGCATCTCCAACCAAGATTGCCTGTTGAGCCAGCATGACAGCTTTTAATCCACTACCACACATTTTATTAATTGTTATACATTCGGTTTTTTCAGGAAGCCCGGCAAGTAATGCAGCTTGCCTTGCTGGAGCTTGTCCTTGTCCGCCTGTTAAAACATTTCCAAAAATAACTTCATCAATATTGTTATAATCTACTTTGGATTCTTCAAGAACCGCTTTTATTGCTAAGCTGCCTAATTGTGCTGCGGTAAAAGATGATAGTGATCCATTAAATGAACCGATTGGTGTTCGTTTGGCATTTGTTATTATAACCTTTTTCATAAAACCCTGGTATTAAATTGTACCTTTATTGATATTAAAATTAATCAAAAAGAAGTTAAGAATCAGGAGGAACGAAATGTTATTTACTTATTCTACCTGTTAATGATGCTAGTTCAAAAACAAGATTCAGACAAATAAGATTTAAGTTAATATTATTTTTAATTGAAGATGCCAAAAAATCGAGTTTCATTATTGTTTCATTCAATTCAATTCCAGAAAACCTTGAATTAAATTTACTTAATGTTTCTATATGTGAACTAAAATAATAATCTTTACGATCGACTCTATACTTCATAACATCATTCAGCCAGGAAATTATCATTTTAATTAATAACTTGATTGAATCTGAATCATTTTCTGTTAGATAAGGATTTAATTCATTTAGTGCTGAATGAAATTTACCACCTAATGAATAACGCATAAATGAGATGGTTTTTTCCTTAAGATTTTCAAAATCATTTTCTATTAGATCTATTGCTTTTGTAACTGAGCCATCTGAAAAAGGTGCAACATCCTTTGCTGTTTTTTCATCTATATTGTACAATTTAGTAAGAATACTCTCAATGCTTTTATTATCCAATGGCTGCAAATTGATTTTCCAACAACGGGATAGTATTGTCTCTCTTAATAAATCGGGATAAGGGGTTAAAAGTATAAAAATAACCCCTTGAGGAGGTTCTTCAAGATTTTTGAGTAAAGCATTCTGAGATGCTTCATTCATTAAATGTGCATCGGAAATAATAATAAATCTGTATTTAATATCTGAATAATTTAATGATAGAAACTTACCAATATCTCTTATACTGTTTATCTTGATCGTATTAGCATGATCCAATAATATTCTGTGATAAGGATTATTGATTTTTTTTTCAAGCTCAGATTTTAATTCCAGTATTTCATCAGGAGTGAATTTCTCAATAGGTCCATCACCTTCAGTTTCATTTCTTCCTCTTGGCAAAGGAATTATGTATTTGATGTATGGTTCCGTTAAATTGGCAATTTGCCTGGTAATAAAAGCTGTATCATTTTTAGAAGTGTCAATACTGATTAATTGAGCAAACCGAATAGCAAGAAAATACCTTCCTATACCTTCCGAACCACTAAATAAAAAAGCATGGGGAATGTGGGATGAGGAAATTAGTTTAGATAAGATTTCTTTTGCTGTTTCCTGTCCATATACATTTGTCCAATCATTGTTCATTAGAAATATTACCGAACCAGCAAAAACACATTTCAGAAATCATCTTCATTATAAAAGAAGTCATCATCGGATGGATAATCCGGCCATATATCTTCAATTGATTCATATGGTTCATCCGAATCTTCCAATTCAATAAGGTTTTCAATCACCTCATAAGGAGCACCAATTCTCTCAGCATATTCTATCAATTCATCCTTAGTAGCGGGCCAAGGTGCATCATCCAAATATGATGCAAGCTCCACTGTCCATATCATAAATATCCTTCTCCCTCTAAAAATTATTTCCTAACCTTGGAAGCTTTAAAAAAATTAAGGTCGTCAAAGAAAAATTCAATGGGATTTTGTTTAACCCCATTATGATGGATTTCATAATGTAAATGAGGACCGGATGATAAACCGGAATTTCCGGTTTTAGCAATTGTATCGCCTCTTAAGACTTTCTGACCTTGTACAACATTAATCTTTGAAAGATGTCCATAAACACTTCTATACCCAAAACCATGATCAATTTCAACAGCTAATCCTAATCCACCTCTGTAACCGACAAAATCTACAGTTCCGTTTCCTGAAACATGAACTGGTGTTCCTCTGTCAGTAATAATATCTATTCCATCATGCATTCTTCTAATATTTAATATCGGATGAAAACGCATTCCAAAACCATGCATTGCCACGGTTCCTGAACAAGGTTTAATGGCAGGTATTGATTCAAATAATCTCTTATTTTCTTTGAGTTTCCCAGATATATCAATATACTGTTTCTTTTCAAAATTAATCTTTCGTGTTATCTCATCCATATAATTAAAAGCTTGCTGCAATTTTAACTGGGAATCATCTGAAAGGAAATCAAGTTCATTATCAAAATAACCACCCCCAACACCAATTTTTTTCTCATCCTCAGAAATAGGTTCAAGGTTTGCTGCTAATCTCAATTCATTATTAATGATTAATAAACTATCAAGTTCTTTATTTAAAGATTCATATTGAATAAGAACACCATCTAGTTTTTTATGAAGTAATTTATTTTCTTTATTTAAAGAAGAATAGCTATCGAACCCAAACATAGATAATGCCAATGAATAAACAGTAAAAATCAGTGCAACTAGACAAACAATTCCAAAACTTAAATATATTGAAAGCTTTGTTTTATAATGCTTTATCTCTATGAACTGAAGTTTTGATTTAGAGAAATAATATAGTCTTTTCATAATCAGTGGGCGAATTTAAGGATATTAGGTATGTTTGTCAAGAATTGAATCATTATTCGAAATCATGCTCAAAATAGTCAACACCCCTGAAATCTTCATTTGATTTATTCGCCATTTTTTGAATAAGCTTTTCTTGTAATATTTCTGCTGCTTTATAACCGTAATGTTTGAGCAGATAATTCAAACTTATTACTTCCGAAATGACTGTTATATTTTTACCTGGCAGAATTGGGAGCTTAACATAAGGAATGTCTATTCCGGCTATGCTTACCATTTCTTCATCTAACCCTGTTCGTGTGTATTCTGCCTCATCATCCCAAATTTCAAGCTCAACTATAATTTCTAACCTTTTCTGGTACCTGATTGCTCTTATACCGAACATTCTTTCAACATCTATAATGCCAAGCCCTCTGATTTCCATAAAATGTTTTGTCAGATTAGTTCCAGAACCCATAATGATCCCCTCCCCTTTCTTTGTAAGGATTATCAAATCATCTGCGACAAGCCTATGCCCTCTTTCAACAAGGTCAAGAGCAACCTCACTTTTCCCTACTCCTGATTTGCCAATAAAAAGAATTCCTGCTCCATAAACATCTACAAATGAACCATGAATGGAAATTCTTTCAGCAAAATGATCGTCTAGAAAATCACTAACGAGATAAACCAGTTTAGTTGTAGAAAATGGAGTACCAAAAAGGGGAATGTTATATTTGTTAGAAAGATCAATTAATTCCGGGAAAGGCTTATTATCATCAGTTAGTATTATACATGGAATACTGAACTTGAAAATTCTTTCAATAGTTTTAACTCTTCTATCATAATTTAACTGAGTTAAATATCGCATTTCGGTATTACCAAAAATCTGAACACGTGAGAATGAAAAAAGATCTACGAATCCTGCCAAAGCAAGTCCGGGCCGGTGAAGATTTTGTTCATATATTTTTTTATCAAAACCGGAAGCATCCGAAAATAGATTGAGTTTAAATAAATCTTTTGAGTTCTCATAAAAGAATCCAACAGTTATAAACTCTTTCCTGGAAATTGCTTTTTGATCAATCTTTATCATCTGGTTTTAAGAACTCTTCTTGTTTTTAGTTTTTTAAGTTGTCTTGCAAGTTTTCCCACAGCTGAACTTATTGATTTCTCAAACTCATCAGAATCCTCTGTTGCACGTAATGTTTGACCAGGTACCTGCAATATTATTTCTGCGCTTTTTATACTGTCTTTAGAATTTAAAAAACTAAGTTTCACATCTGCACTAAGTATATCATCGTTATATTTTACTAAACCGGATACTTCCGAAGAAATAAAATCTTTTAAAGTCTGGCGTGCTTTAAACTTCCGTGCAGTTATTAGAATATTCATAATTACCTCCTCAAAAATTAAGATTTTGGATGAGACTTTTTATAAGCTGATTTTAATCTTTCAATACTAACATGTGTATAAATTTGTGTAGTAGATAAATTTTCATGCCCAAGTATTTCCTTGACGGCTTTCAAATCAGCACCGTTATCAAGCATATGAGTTGCAGCGCTATGTCTTAAAATATGCGGGCTTTTTTTCTTAAGATCAGTAACTAAAGATAAATATTTATTTACAATACGATGTACCATTCTTGGATAAATTCTTTTACCTTTTTCTGTAGTCAGAAGAGGTGCTGATATGTTTGGAAATTTTCTTTTAGCAAAATAATTCTTTATCACTTCAATGGATTTTTCACCTACTGGCACAATCCGCATTTTGCTTCCTTTGCCAAGCACCTTTAGTGTTCTTTCCTTTAGATTTAAATCTCCATAATTCAATTTACACAATTCATCAACTCTTATTGCACATCCATATAGAATTTCAATAATGGTTTTATTTAATTCTGGATTTTCATCCTTTTCAATTTCCTTATAACTTTCAAGTATTGCAGATGTTGAAGCAATTTCAGGCAATTTTCTATGAATCTTTGGACTCGATATAGCCGAAGCTGGATTTATTTCAATGTATTCGTTCAGGTATGCATATTTAAAAAAACCACGGATAGAAGATATTTTTCTTGAAATAGAATTATGCTCAATTCTGCTTTCGCTTAAAGTCATCAAGTAAGATTTTATAAATCGCTCATTGATTTCGGAAATGTTTTTCCTGGAATATTCATTGCAGTATGAATTGAATCCTTCAAGATCAGTACGATAGGATTTTACAGTATTTTCAGAATAACGTTTAATACTCCTTAAATACTGGAGATATTCTTCTGTTATTTTTTCAATTAACATTAAACTTTATTATTCAACTTCTTCTACTTCAGCAGGAACTAATTCTTCACTGCAGATTGGGCATTTAAGATAGTTACCTTTTTTAACAGAATAACGCTGAAACATATATTCCGAGTCACCATTAGGACAGGATCGAACAACTGGTTTATACCAGCTTACGAAATCACAATTAGGATACTTTGAACAGCCGTAAAATACTTTATTTCTTTTTGATTTTCTCTCGACTACATCACCTTCTTTACATTTGGGACAAGGAATTCCAAGAGTAATATTCTTAATGAAATCACACTCAGGATATTTTTCACAACCAATGAATTTGCCAAATTTACCTTCCCTGTAAACAGTACGGTTTCCACATTTTTCACATGTTTCCCCTGTATATTCAGGTTCTCTACTGGCTGCAGCAATTTCCCTGAATGATTTTATATTGTTACAGGTCGGATAATTAGTGCAGGCTAAATATTTTCCATAACGTCCAAATTTTATTTCCATTACACTGCCGCAAAGATCACAAAGAATCTTTTCAACTTTATCTTCAACGAGTTTAAGAGATTCTGAAAACGGATTATAAAAATCATTCAACACTTTAATATAATCTATTTCTCCGTTAGCAATAAGATCAAGTTCATTCTCCATAAGAGATGTAAAATCTTCATTTATAATTTTAGGAAAATTTTTGACAAGAATCGTATTTACTTGAACACCGAGTTTAGTTGGGATTAATTTTTTCTCTATTAATTCAACATATTTCCTGTCCTGTATAGTACTAACGATTGATGAATAAGTACTTGGCCTTCCAATGCCTCTGTTTTCAAGATCTTTGATTAGAGAACTTTCTGTAAACCTTGCTTGCGGTTTTGTAAAGTGCTGTGTTTTCTGAAGTTCATTAAGGTTAAGTTTGTTCCCTTTTTCAAGTCCAAGAGGAATCGTTTCATTCCTGTATTCAGCTTTTTCTTCGGCATCAGTTTTAGGTTCACTTATTTCTTCATAAATCTGCATAAAGCCATTAAACTTTAATGCATTACCAAAAGCTTTGAAGAGAAATTCATCCGCCGAAATATCAATTACAGTTGTTTCAAATTGTGCGGGATTCATCTGGGAAGCAATAAATTTTTTCCATATCAGTTCATATAATTTTAAAGTTCTGTTATCAACAAACTTCTTTACAAATTCAGGAGTATACTTTAATGAAGTTGGTCTAATTGCTTCATGCGCATCCTGGATATTAGCTTTATTTTTCTTTTCATGATTATTTGGAATATCGGGGAGATACTCTTTACCAAAAGAATTTCTTATAAAATCTCTAACCAAAGGAATAACTTCATCGCTAATTCTAGTTGAATCAGTTCTCATATAAGTAATCAAACCAACAGTTCCTTCATCACCCAGATCAATTCCTTCATACAGTTTTTGTGCTATAACCATTGTTTGCTTTGGCCTCATTCCCAATCTTCTTGATGCTTCAGCCTGAAGTGTACTTGTAATGA
>CAZECH010000046.1:0-11975 GCA_964510675.1 uncultured Ignavibacteriaceae bacterium | reverse complement strand
TTTCTGTTTCAACCACAGTATATCCAGGGCATGAGGTGAAAGGAAAAATTATTGCAATAGAGCCAATTGTAGATATAAATACTCGTACTACACAAATTATTGCACGTGTACAAAATCCCGGACAAAAATTTCGTTCCGGTATGTCAGCTAATATCTCGGTTGTTTTAAGTGAACGCACAAACGCTTTAACTATTCCAAATGAATCTATATTTGCTTCAGGGAACCAGTCTTTTGTTTTTGTTGTTAATCCCGATAGTACCGTAGCTCGTGTAGCTGTTACAACAGGATTACAATTAGCGGATGTTGTGGAAGTTATACAAGGATTGAAACAAGGAATGCAGGTAGTGACAGCAGGTCATCAAAAACTTTTTGATGGTGCCAAAATTATACCTGTGAATAATAATGTTATTAAAACTCAATAATGATTTAGATTTGTTTATCATCTGAACAAAGGAATATAAAAAATGAAATTAAGCCATATATCTATTCAGAGACCAGTTTTAGCAACTGTGATGAGTTTAGCAATTGTTCTTTTTGGAATTATTTCTTTTACACAATTACCTGTTCGCGAATATCCAGATATTGATCCGCCGATTATTTCTGTTGTAAGTCTTTACAGAGGTGCAAGTTCAAATGTTGTCGAGACAGAAATTTCCGATGTACTCGAAGAACAATTTGCTACATTGGAAGGGGTAAAAACTATAACATCATCAAGCAGAGAAGGAGGTTCTGTTATTACAATTGAGTTTGAATTAAACCGAGATGTTAACGAAGCTGCAAATGATGTACGCGACAGGGTTTCACGTATTAGGGGAACATTACCACAGGAAATAGATGATCCGATTATTTCCAAAGTTGATGCAAATGCGCAGGCGATTGTATGGCTTGGGCTTTCCAGTACAAATCACTCGAACCTGGAATTATCCGATTTTGCTGATCGTGTACTGAAGGAAAAAATTCAACGTCTGGCTGGTGTTGGCTCTGTGATAATCGGAGGTGAACGCCGTTATGCTATGAGGGTATGGTTGGATCCGCTTCGGATGGCTGCACATAAATTAACTACGCAGGATATTGAATTAGCAATCAGGAATGAAAATGCAGAAATACCGGCTGGAAGAGTTGAAGGTGATAGAAGGGAATTTGCTGTTCGAACCAGGGGTGAACTTTCTAATCCGGAAGAATTTGGAGCCATCATTGTATCACAAAATGGAAATAATGTAATCCGGCTTCGTGATGTAGCAGATGTTTCGGTGGGTGCTGAAGATGAACGAACTGCTGCCCGGTATAATGGACAGCCAGCTGTAGGACTGGGTATAGTAAAACAATCCAAAGCAAGTACAGTTGATGTTGCTGCAGAAATTCTTGCTTCATTGTCTGAATTAACTCAACTTTTACCTCAAGGTATGAAACTGGATGTAGCTTATGATGGTTCCGAATTCATTAAAGAATCGATCTCTGAAGTCGAGGAAACTTTATTAATAGCACTGGCTCTGGTTGTTCTTGTGGTTCTTGCCTTCCTGAAAAGCTTTCGGGCTACTATCATCCCAACACTTGCAATCCCGATATCAATAATAGGCGCTTTAGCTGCCGTATATTTTTCCGGTTTCACAATTAATATTCTTACTCTGTTAGGATTTGTACTAGCGATAGGATTAGTTGTTGACGATGCTATTGTTGTACTTGAAAATATATATCGACATATGGAGATGGGAAAAACCCGGTTACAGGCTGCGATTGATGGAAGTAAAGAAATTGGATTTGCAGTTGTCTCCACAACTATTGCTCTTGTTGCGGTGTTTGTTCCATTAGCGTTTTTAACCGGAAATGTAGGAAGGTTGTTTAATGAATTCGGAGTTGCAGTCGCTGTAGCTGTGTTAATTTCCGGTTTTGTAGCTCTTACTTTAACACCAATGATTTCTTCTCAAATACTCAGACCACTGCACGGTACAAGTAAAGGATGGGCATCCCGTTCATTTGATGCATTCTTTGAGAATCTGAATAAATATTATGAACGCTTGTTAAGATGGGCTATACACCGCAGGATTCTGATGATTGCAGGGGGAATAGTTGTATTATTTTTAGGGTTCTTCATCTTCAGGCTTTTGCCAAGTGAACTTGTACCTATTGAAGATAGGGGAATTGGATTTGGAATAGTGATTGCCCCTGAAGGAGCCACACTTGAATATACCGATAGCTATGTCAGACAGGTAGAGAATATTTTGCTCGCACTTCCTGAACGGGAAGGTCTTTTCGCCGCAACAGGATTGAGCTTTGGGGGTCCCGGTAGTGTAACTAACAGCTTTATGTTTTTAAATTTAAAACCTCGTGATCAACGGGAAAAATCTCAGCAGCAAATTATTCAGGAGCTTTTCCCGCAATTGATTTCAATTCCGGGAGTACTCGCTTTTGTTATTGATCCACCAAGTCTTGGTGCAAATTTTAGTTCCAGTCCCGTAGAGTATGTTTTACAAGCTGATAGTTATGAAGAGTTAAATAAAGCAGTAAATATAATGATGGGGGAAGCATCCAAACTTGGTTATCTCATCAATCTGGATACAGATTTGAGATTAAATAAACCGCAACTCGATATCAAAATAGATCGTGAAAGAGCTTCAGATCTTGGTTTATCTGTAACAGATATCGGTTCAACTCTGGAAACATTTTTAGGCGGGAGAGTCGTTACTGATTTCAAACGTGGAACAAAACAGTATGATGTTATTTTGCAGATGAAACCTGAATCTCGTTCTACTCCTGATGCAATTCAGAATATTTATATCAGAGGGAATGGAGGGTTGATACAGTTAGCTAATATTGTAAAAGTTGAAAAGACAGTTGCTCCTAAGGAATTGAATCATTATAACCGAATTCGATCGGCAACTATCTCCGCCAATCTTATTCCCGGAGTTACACTTGGGCAGGCTTTGGATGATCTGGATCGTGTTGCACAACAAAAACTTCCGGCAGGTATTAAGCGTGAATATGCAGGACAATCGCTTGAATATAAAACTTCCAGTTCTGCCCTTTATTTTATGTTCCTTCTTGCGATCATTTTTATTTTCTTGGTTTTATCTGCTCAGTTTGAAAGTTTCATACACCCATTTACTATTTTGCTTTCAGTTCCACTTGCTGTATTCGGGGCACTTTTAACTCTCTATCTTTTCGGAGAGAGCTTGAACATTTATTCACAAATAGGTTTGATAATGCTTATTGGTTTAGTAACTAAAAATGCAATTCTCATCGTTGAGTTTTCAAACCAGCAGCAGGCAAAAGGACTTAACTTGATTGAAGCCGTAGTTGAAGCAGCTACTATTCGTCTCAGACCTATTCTGATGACTTCCTTCGCTACAATTTTTGGAATTTTGCCGATTGCAATTGGTCTCGGTGCAGGTGCAGAATCCCGACGCCCATTAGGTTTAGTTGTTGTTGGAGGTATGCTCTTCTCTACATTCTTAACATTAGTAATTGTTCCTGTTGTTTACACATTATTAGCTCGTTTTACTAAGGTTAAAGAAAAAGTTGAGCAAACTAATGGAAAAGGTGATTTGAAAATCGAATTAGAATCAATTCCTGTTGTGAAATAATAGGACAGATTCTATTTGATTTAGATAAGGAAAAGAAACAGATTGACTTAATAAATAATTAGTTAATTATTACTAGTTAATCTTTGTATATCATCACGAATTTTTGCTGCTCTTTCATATTCTTCTGCATCAATAGCTTCTCTAAGTTTATTCTGAAGAGAGGCTATTTTTGCTTCCTTAGTATTTGTCGTTTTTTCTGTTTTTTCATCTGGATGTTTTTCTTCAGTTTCTTCTTTCTCACCTTCTTCAGAAGGTATAAATGCTGCTACTTCCATAACACTTTCAGCTACATAAATTGGGGCTTGCGCTCTAACTGCCAGAGCAATTGCATCACTGGGACGGGCATCAATTTCATTGGTTAGTGCTGATACTTCAAGTATTATTTTTGCATAAAAAGTATTTTCTCTTAGCTCATCAATTACGATTTCAATAATAGTTGCTCCAAGATTATCTGTGATTTGTTTTAAAAGATCATGAGTTAATGGTCTTGGTGGCTTAATTCCCTCAATCTCCAATGCAATCGCCTGAGCTTCAAATGCGCCAATAATAATTGGCAGTCTCCTATTTCCATTAACTTCTTTGAGAAGTATAGCGTAAGCACCTCCGGTAGAAGGACTGCTGGATAAACCTAAAATTTCGCATTGAATCTTTTGCAATTAAAATCTCCTAACTCATTATGATTTAATCTTTTTAACTTCTTCAGTTAATTTCGGAATTATTTCAAATATATCACCAGCTATACCATAATCAGCAATACTAAAGATAGGTGCATCTTTGTCTTTATTAATAGCAACAATATATTTTGCAGAAGACATTCCTGCAAGGTGCTGAATTGCACCTGAAATTCCACACGCAACATAAAGACTTGGAGAAACAGTTTTTCCGGTTTGACCAACCTGTTCCCTATGAGGTCTCCATCCGGCGTCAACAACAGCACGGGATGCTCCAATTGCTCCACCAAAAGCCTCTGCAAGTTTTTCAATCAAATGAAAATTCTCCGGTCCCTTCATTCCTCTTCCACCGGAGACAATTACATCAGCTTCTGCAACATCAAGCTTGCCTTCTGATTTTTTATATGAAATTACTCTGGACTTCAAATTTACCGGGCTTACCTCTTTGACAATTACCTCAGGTGATTTACTTTCTGAAGAAATTGCTTTAAATACATTTGGACGAATTGTTAAAACCTTTTTCCGGCTTTTAAACTTAACATCAATGAATGCTTTACCTGCATAAACAGGTCTTGTTATAATCAACTCGCCTGATGAAGTATTAATACTAACTGCATCCATAATTAAACCGGCATTTATTTTAGCTGCCAAATATGGTGCAAGATCTTTTCCTAAAGAAGTATTGGATAATAAAATAAAATCTGCACCCGAATCATCAATATATTTTGATATGACTTCAGAATAACCTGTGGATGAATAATCAGCTAGTTTATCACTCTTAAGATGAATTACTTTTTCAATTCCGTAATTGCCAATATCATTAATGTTTTCAATTTCATTACCAATAACAACAGCTTCTTTTTCGAGATTCAAATCTGCAGCAATTTTAACTGTTGTTGATACAGCTTCGAAACTGAATCTTTTTAATTTTCCTTCCCTTTGTTCAAGAACTATAAGAATTTTATTTGCCACTACTTGCTCTCCTTAAAATTGACTGAAATTATGGGACGGTATCTACAGAACTACAGAACTCCACAATTCCACTACTTCATTATTTCATCAAATAACTTTTGCTTCTTCTCTCAGTAAGCGAACCAACTCAGGAACGGCGGAAGCATCTGTTCCTAAAATTCTTCCCGGCTGTTTAGCAGGAGGAGTATGCATTTTAATAATCTCTGTAAGATTTTCATAAGCTGCAGCAGGTTTTTCAGTAATGATTTTTTTCTTAGCAGCCATTATTCCTTTCAGAGATGCATATCTGGGTTCGTTTAATCCTTTCTGAGCACCTATAACTGCAGGAAATTCAAGTTCAACAATTTCTCTTCCGCCCTCTATTTCTCTTTCGGCAGTTATTTTATTTTCTTCCAACTTTAAATCAACAACAACTGTTGCACAGGAAAAACCTAAATACTCCGCAAGTAACTGGGGAACTGCATTGTTATCATAATCAACAGATTGTTTTCCACAAAATACAATATCAAATTTACCAGAAGTTATTTCTCCCGAAAGTGCTTTTGCAATTCCAATAGAATCTCTTGGACTCTCATCTTTAATCAGAATTCCTTCATCAGCTCCCATTGCAAAAGCTTTTTTTATCGTTTCTTTACAAGCATCGCTGCCTACACTTAAAACGGTAACCTTACTATCTCCACCTGATTTTTCTTTCCATTTTAAAGCTTCTTCAACTGCAAACTCATCGTAAGGATTTATTATATAGGTTACTCCTGATGGATCAATTGATTTATTATCATTACCGATTTTTATTTTTGCAGCAGTATCAGGAACATGACTTATACAAACTGCTATGTTCATTAAACCTCCGTTAAATCTGCAATTATTTCAAAAAAAATATATGAATAGGCGTATCTAAAATCAAACTACTTTAAGAAGATAATTATTTTGATATGTTCTGATAAATATTTCTATTTAATATTTATTTTCATAACTTTTAGTATGAACTCAATAACCGAACAAAATCCATTACCTGAAATAATTGAAGAACAGGATATAGGTGTTAGCCTTGAAAACAGGGTTGTGTTGTATAACGATGATTGGCATACCTTTGAAGAAGTTATTACTCAATTAATAAAAGCAATAAACTGTTCATTTGAACAGGGAAGCTCTTATGCTTTTGAGGTTCACACAAAAGGTAAAGCCATTGTATTTTCTGGTTCAATGCAGGATTGTCTTAGAGTTTCATCAGTCCTTGAAGAAATTGCTCTGAATACACAAATTATCAGTTGATAAATCACTTCATAAAATAAACGGTGATATTTTCATTTCATCGTAATCCTCAAATACTTATATTAGTTTCTGCATTTTGAAAAGATGAAAGTAAAAAGTGAAAATTAAATTAGAGAATATCAGAAATATTGCGATCATTGCTCACGTTGATCATGGCAAAACTACATTAGTAGATCATTTACTAAAACAAACGGGTGCGTTTCGAGAAAACCAGCAGGTAGAAAAACGTGTTATGGATTCCAATGCTCTTGAAAAAGAGAGAGGCATCACAATTCTGGCAAAAAATCTTAGTATTAATTATAAGGGATTTAAAATTAATATAATTGATACTCCGGGACATGCTGATTTTGGTGGAGAAGTTGAAAGAACTTTAAGAATGGTTGATGGGGTACTTCTTTTAGTTGATGCTGCTGAAGGGCCACTGCCTCAAACCAAATTTGTTTTGAAGAAATCTCTTGATCTTGGTTTAAAACCAATTGTTGTAATTAATAAAATTGACAGGAAAGATGCACGGCCTAATGAAGTTTTAAATGAAGTATTTGATCTTTTCATTTCCCTTGGTGCAACAGAAGAACAATTGGATTTTCCATTTGTGTATGCTATAGCAAAACAGGGAATTGCAAAAGCTGATCTCAAAGATGAAAGCGATTCATTAAAACCTCTTTTAGAAAATATAATTAAGTATGTTCCGGAACCTAAAGCAGATCCTGACGCTCCTTTTCAAATGTTAATCTCAGCCATTGATTATAATGATTACCTTGGAAGATTTGGTATTGGCAGAGTAAATAGCGGAACAATTAAAACCGGTGATAATATAATTCTTATTAACCATGATGGAGAAAAAATCAGATCTAAGATTTCCAAGATATATTGTTTTGAAAATATTAAACGAATAGAAACAAGTGAGTTAAATGCCGGTGATATTGGTGCAATTGCAGGATTTGAAGATGTTGATATAGGTGATACATTTGCCAGTCCATTAAAACCCGAAGCATTGCCCTTTGTAGCAATTGATGAGCCAACAATTACAATGAATTTCGTTGTGAACAATTCTCCTTTCGCCGGGCAGGAAGGTAAATATGTTACAACGAGAAATCTTAGCGAAAGACTATCGAAAGAATTGAAATCTAATGTAAGTCTTCGCGTTGAGATGACTGAATCACCCGATGCTTTTAAAGTAAGTGGAAGGGGTGAGCTTCATCTTGCAATCCTTATTGAAAATATGAGAAGAGAAGGTTATGAATTGCAGGTTAGTCGTCCTGAAGTAATAACGAAAAAAATACTTGATGTTCTTTCGGAACCTATTGAACATGTTATTATTGATGTGCCTGAAGAATTTGTTGGTACTGTAATTGAGAAGCTGGGTAAAAGAAAGGGGGAAATGAAGAATATGCTTACACATAAAGATAACACGAGGCTGGAATTTTTTGTTCCCGCACGAGGATTGATTGGCTACAGATCTGAATTTATGACTGACACTAAAGGCACAGGAATTCTACATCATAATTTTCATTCATATGAACCGCATAAAGGAGAAATAACTCATCGGCAAAGAGGTGCGTTGGTTGCTATGGAAAGAGGAATTTCATCCGCTTATGCGATGTTTAAGTTACAGGAAAGATCTGTATTTTTTATAGAACCAGGAACAAAAGTTTATGAAGGAATGGTAGTTGGAGAAAATTCACGAAACAAGGATATGTTTGTGAACATTACAAAAGTTAAACAATTGTCTAATATGCGTTCATCCGGTGCTGATGAAGCCATAAGAATTGAACCCCCAACCATACTGACTCTTGAACAAGCAATTGAATGGATAACTGATGATGAGTTTGTTGAGATTACACCCGAAAGCATTCGTATCAGGAAAAGATTTCTTAATGATCAGCAGAGAAAAAATGCAAGACTTTCTGCTAAACAAAGCGAAGTTATTATAGATTGATTTACCTCAATTTCGATTCTAACCCAAAACATTTTTATTTATATTTACTCAAATAGTTTTATACCTACTAATCAGGAGCAATGATGACACCCGAAATAATAAAAGGTTTAGAACCCTCTATTCTCTGGCAAAGATTTTATGAAATAACACAAGTCCCGAGGCCGAGTAAAAAAGAAGAAAAAATACTCGATTATATGAGGAAATTATTTAAGGAATTAAATGTTACTTATAAGGAAGATAAACAAGGAAATATAGTTTCTGCAATTCCGGCAACACCAGGTTATGAAAAAGCTCCAACTGTTGTCCTTCAGGGTCATTTAGATATGGTTTGTGAAAAGAATAAAGAAACAAAGCATGATTTTGAAAATGATCCTATAACAATGGTAAAAGATAATGGTTGGATTAAAGCTAAAGGAACAACTTTAGGAAGCGACAACGGGATTGGTGTTTCTGCGGCTCTTGCTGTAATAACAGATAAAGATGTAGTTCATGGTCCTATTGAAATCTTGCTGACTGTTGATGAAGAAACTGGTTTAACAGGAGCAACAAATCTTCAACCCGGTTTAATATCCGGAAAGATTCTTCTGAACATGGATTCTGAAGAAGATGGAGCATTTTATGTCGGATGTTCCGGTGGGAAAGATTCACTTGGTACTTTAAAGATTGAATATGAAAATACCCAGCCAGGTATAGTTGCTTATGAAATATTAGTAACAGGGTTAAAAGGAGGACATTCAGGGTTAGATATTAACCAGGGTAGAGCAAATGGAATAAAAATCCTTGCCAGAACTTTAAACCAGCTTAACAATATTGATTACAGAATTGCGAAAATTGATGGTGGTAGTTTGAGAAATGCTATTCCACGGGAAGCAGAAACAATTTTATTGGTAAATGAAAAAAATATTACTGAGATTGAAAAGATTATATCTGGTTTTGAGAAAAAAGTATCTGATGAATTCAAAACTTCAGATAATGGTTTGAAAATCAATTTTAGAAACTCAAACAATAAATATGCAAAAGTTTTTACCAGAAAATTTTCTGATAAAATAATAAACACACTTTTAGCTCTGCCTCATGGTGTAATAATGATGAGTTCGGATATTCCTGATCTTGTCGAAACGTCTAATAATGTAGCGACGATAAAAATTGATAGAGATAAAATAATAATTGGAACAAGCCAGAGAAGTTCTGTTGAAAGTGCAAAGAAATATATTGCTGAAAGTGTTCAATCTTTATTTAAACTTGCCGGGGCCGAAATTGATGAAACAGATGGTTATCCAGGTTGGAAACCAAATTTGGACTCAAAAGTTTTAAAGATTTCAAAAAATGTTTTTAAAAATATTTTTAAGAAAGAGGCAGAGATTAAGGCAATCCATGCGGGACTTGAATGCGGAATACTTGAAGGAAAAAATCCTGGACTAGATATGATTTCATTTGGTCCAACAATAATGGGTGCACATTCACCTGATGAAAAAGTGAATATTGAAACAGTAGAGAAATTTTATTCTTTACTCAAAGGAATCTTGAGAGAACTTGCAAATCAAAGCAGCAATTAAGTGTAATTAGTTTGCTTAAAGCAGACAGAAATATTATTTTTAGAAACATTTTCTAGGGCCCATAGCTCAGTTGGTTAGAGCAGCTGACTCATAATCAGCGGGTCGGTGGTTCAAGTCCATCTGGGCCCACTTAATTTAGTCCAAAATCGCAATAAACCGTCTGACACATGGACGGTTTTTTATTTTTAGTGTCGCATTGTAGTTAACAAATTTTATTTTGAAGCATATACTGTTATAAAGGAACAAAAATTAATACATTCCGAAGATTTAGTTTTTTCATATACTATTGAAACATAAGAAATCCCCTTAGGTAGACTATTTTTCATTAGTGAGTGTAGTTCCTGAAAAAAATAATGTGACAATTAATACTTATCTGCAAAATAGTTTTAAAAATCTATTGACTTTTTGATTTTTAAAAGATACTTTAAAAATGCAATGTAAACGTTTACATTACGGAATATTTGTTCTTATATATAAAATGCATTTGAAAACTAATCCGAAAAAAGATTGACTTCTAATTCTCGTAACTACAATAAATAAAATATAGGAGGCGTCATGCAAAATGTAAGGTACTTCTTACTGATTACTGTTGCTTTAGTTATATTTTCATCAAAATCTGTTATTCCTCAAGCCGTTCTAGATCCTGCTTCATTACCTGTCTATATTACTGATGTTCCCATAACCCTTGATGGGATTTTAACAGAATCTTCCTGGGCAGTAGATAAGCCACACTTAATGTTCAAAAAAGATGGAGCCCCCACAGGAAACTCAAATACTCCGACAGCAGGTGTTGTTGTTAAAGAACCCTACACTGATATATCAACCTGCTATGTAAAATTTCTGAGATCAGGTTATGATCTTTATATCTCTCTTAATTCAGATGATCATCAGGTTTGTCAGTTTGATTGGGAGGGCGATGGTTTGTTTATGAAAATAAAAAATGCTTCAGGAGCTAATGAGTATGAAATCAAAAGCTATGTCGGAAGCACTCCGCAGTTCGTATTTGAAACTAATGCACCGGCTGGTGTAACTGAAGGTGTTGGTTATCCTCTTCCGGGAACCACAATTTTTGATTCAACAGATGTTGATAACGGTTATACATGTGAGGTAGTTATTCATCTGGATTCACTTGGATTTACAGCCCCTCTCGATACTGTTGTTTTATTGATCAATGTTTTTGATCCTGATAATTACAGCTCAGGGGTACAAGATCCATGGGGCCCAAATGGGAATTATTATAAACAATGGTGGGGCAGTGAATGGGGAGGTGTTTCGAGACAACTAATATTAACTGATATTATTGTCCCTGTTGAGTTAAAATCTTTTACAGGTTCATACATTGGTCAGAGTGTGAAACTAAATTGGACAACTGCAACTGAACTTAACAACAATGGCTTTGAGATTCAAAGAAGTATTAAAAACGGTAATTTTTTCAAAGTTGGATTTGTCAACGGGAAAGGGACTACGACGGAAGTAACTAATTACAGTTATGTTGATGAAAATATTTCTCCACGAACAGAGTATGCCTATAGGCTAAAACAAATTGACTTTGATGGTAATTATTCATTTTCTGATGTTATTAATCTTGGAGAATCACTGCCAGTCAGTTTGGTTTTAGATCAGAATTATCCGAATCCATTTAACCCTGTTACTAAAATATCATTTGTTCTCCCAAGTAAATCAAATATAACTCTTGATATATTTAATCTTATTGGTCAGAAAGTAATGACCCTGGTTCAGGGTAATCTTGAAGAAGGGAAATATTCTTATTCTGTAAGTGCCTCAAATCTTTCTTCCGGAGTTTATATATACGCTTTGTCTTCTGTTGATGCTAATGGAGTGACATCAGTTATATCCAGAAAAATGACATTACTTAAATAAGAGTTATAAGGCATTTTGGAATTTTTTCAGAGTGCCTTTATTCTTTTAAATTATAGGATTATATATCTATAAACTTGAAACTGACAACTTTACTTCTGCAAAG